>NZ_BTHK01000011.1:0-117708 GCF_033242365.1 Lachnoanaerobaculum sanguinis | reverse complement strand
AGTTACATTATAACATGTAACGGAGAAAGATGGTTGTCGTTAGCCATCTTTTTTTATGCAAAAACTTAGGGAGGAGTGACTCGTTTTGAGTTACTCCTCCCTCTTTTATAGCTGCCATTTCCCGACAGCCCCTTATTAATTGCATTATTTCTTTCTCTTTAAGAAATCAGGCACATTTATCTTTGCTTCACCTGTTCTTATAATAGTCGGGCGCTGTCCTGATGAATAATTTCCGTTATAATTTTGATTGTTCATATTCGGATTATTCAAGCCCTGATTGTTTTGAGTATTCAAATTAGGATTGTTAAAATCACTCTGATACTGCCCGAAGTTTCCTGTATATCCACCGGTATAACCGCCTTCCGGATAGTTCTCTCCTGCATAGCTTGCTGTAGGATTTATATAATTATTCTGCTCAGGCTGAGTCTGTACAGGTCTTTCCATACTCGCCGTATGCATTCCCTGCAAATATGCATCATCTCTTTTCGGCATATTATCGTTTTGATGCTTTGTATTTACATCTCTAATCAATTCTCCAACAGGAGTATCATTTATTGCATTGGTTACACCTGTAGCAATAACTGTAATCTTCACACTGTCAGGTTCAGCATCATTATATGATACACCGAAGATAATATTTGCCTCTTCACTTACAAGCTCACGTACATATCCGGTTGCCTCATCTGCCTCAACAAGACCGACATCACCTGATATTGAAATAAGAACATGAGTGGCATTGTCAATACTTGTCTCAAGAAGTGGTGATGAAACAGCAGCCTTCACAGCATCAAGAGCCTTGTTGTCTCCTGTTCCGTATCCGATTCCGATATGTGCAAGTCCTTTGCCTGTCATTACTGTTTGTACATCGGCAAAGTCAAGATTAATTATAGCGGTCTCACTTATAAGGTCTGTAATACCCTGAACACTCTGCTGTAATACCTCGTCAGCCTTTTTAAGAGCATCAGGCATAGTAGTCTTTCTGTCCACTATCTGAAGTAATTTCTCATTCGGTATCACAATCAAAGTATCCACATACTGCTTCAAATTCTCTATACCTGCAAGTGCATTTTTCATTCTCTGTCTGCCTTCAAAAGGGAAAGGCTTTGTTACTACACCTACTGTAAGTATTCCGAGATCTTTTGACGCTCTGGCAATAACCGGTGATGCACCTGTTCCTGTACCGCCGCCCATTCCACATGTAACAAATACCATATCTGCATTCTTCAGCTTATTTGTGATATCTTCAATATTCTCTTCTGCCGCTTTTTCTCCCACTTCAGGCTTTGCTCCGGCACCAAGTCCTTTTGTAAGCTTCTCGCCTATCTGTATAATACTCCCGGCTTTACAATTAACCAAGGCCTGTTTATCGGTATTAACTCCAATAAATTCCACGCCTTCTACATTTTCATCAATCATTCTATTTACGGCATTGTTTCCGGCACCTCCGACACCAACCACGATAATCTTCGCTGCATTCTCATTTACCGGCTTATTTATTTCTAACACAGATATATTCCTCCTGTACCCCTACACTTAAGCAAACTCTCATCTTATAATAAAGGTTTTTCATATAAATATCAACTTATTTTTCTTTAAAGTCTTCTGTAATAACTTAAGTATATCATATAGTTATCTCTTCTTAAAAGTATATGTTGTATTTTCTTTTATAGGATTATAATTATCCAGATAAAGTATTCCGGACAAATCCTTTATTTTCTCCCATATATCTCTCAATTCGCCTATTTTACCGTTTAATTCACTCGAATCTCCCAGATAGACTTCTATTTTTCCTATATATAATGTTATATTATTATCTGAAGAAATTGTAATCTTATCTACCGTTATTCCGTATCCTACCAGAACCTGTGTGATATTGAGCATTTCTTCAAAAACTTTTTCATTTGAAATCGGAAGTTTCTCATACAATACCACTCTTCCGAAATCCAAACCGTCTATTATCGGAATTCCTTCAAGAAGATTATTTGAACTCTCCACCACAATTCCGTCCTTATCAAAATACATATATGAACTCATATATTTTACACAGCCTACAACACTTTTTTCATATACTATGATATCGGCACTGTTCATTCCGGTTACATATATATCAACCCCTTGAATGAAAGGTATATTGTAATCTTTTTTAAATTTACTTCGTATAAAATTATAAAGTGTTATTTTTGATAATTCATTCGGAAACAACATTTCCTTCATTTCTTCATCAGTATACCTTGTATTTCCTCCGAAATTAAAATCGGTTATTTTGACCGAAAATATTCCGACAAGTATAAATGCAAGGCAAAATAAAACAATGTAAAACTTCTTCATATCAGTAGTCCAGCTTTATCGATCTTGCGACACTCAAAACAATTCCCATCTCTCCAAGCAGTACCAAAATAGATGTACCTCCGTAACTTATAAATGGAAGTGAAACTCCGGTATTAGGCAACACTCCCGTTACAACCGCAATATTAAGTATAACCTGCAAAGACAAATGTATCAAAATTCCCACCACAAGATACACTCCTTCAGGATCCGTTACGGAGAATGATATCTTTATCATTCTGTATATTAAAAATACAAATGCACCCATTATAAGTCCGGCACCGAAAAGTCCGAGTTCTTCAACTATTATAGCAAAAATCATGTCATTTTGAGACTCCGGAAGGAAAAACTTTTGCATTCCCTGTCCAAGCCCCTTGCCGAAGAAACTTCCTGAACCTATAGCATAAAGTCCCTGAATTACCTGATATCCTCCGTCTCTGCTGAACTTTTCCGGCTCCGCCCAAACAAGCAATCTTGTCAAATGATAATCTCTTGCTCCTCTTTCATATATAAATTTTACAAAAGGTTTTGAGAAAAACAAAATTACACCCATTGCTATTGCACCTACTGTGTGAAGTCTCTTATTTGATGTACCTAAAAAGCTCATGCAAAACGCAATCAAAAATATAATTATGGATGTGCTCAGATTTTCAACCATAACCAATACTGTCGGAACAAAGATCACTCCGAATAAAAACCAAAGTTTCTTTTCAGCAACCTTTCTGTCTGTAGAATGTAAATCATTTTTATATTTTACCAGATAGTAAGACGAAAAAATAATAATCGCCACCTTTACAAACTCTGAAGGCTGGAATTTTATACCGAACAGATTAATCCATCTTCTTGCTCCGTTTGCATCCCTACCTATAACCAAAACAGCTCCGACAAGTGCAGTCGCAACCACATAAATAAGCTTCGACAGTTTTATCCAAACTTGGTAAGGTACTATTGATACAAATATCATCAGAATAAGACCTGCAACAACAAAGATAAGCTGTTTATTTACAAAATAAGCGGAGTTTTTAAACTTCAAATCTGCAGTGTATGAACTTGCCGAGTAAATCATTATCAAGCCCATCACCAACAAAAACAAAATAATAAATATAAGACTGTAATCGTAAAACCTTCTTTTTTTAGTTTCATTTTTTTTACTGTCATTAACAACCGGTTTCTTGACCCCGATTTTTCTTATTTTATTTTCTTTAGCAGTATCAACTTTTGTTTTCTTCTGTCCGCCTTTCTCCACCTTTATTTTTCTTTTTACGGCTTGGTTTTTCAATTCTTTTTTTGCTACATTTTTAATTTTGGCTTTATTCTTCTTTATATCATCAGCCATATTATCCTAATTCCCTAACACAGTCCTTAAATATTCTTCCACGCTCCTCATAGTTTTTGAACATTCCCCAACTTGCACAAGCAGGTGAAAGAAGTACATATTCTCCCGTTTTTGCTTCATTTGCACATATTCTTACGGCCTCCTGCATGCTGTCAACCGTAACTATATCATTAAAGCCGTGTTTTTTTGCACATTCTTCTATCTTCCCGGCTGTAGCTCCCATAAGTACAAGTTTTTTAACCTTTGTACCGAAGCTCTCAATCCATTCATCATACTCCGAGTCCTTATCATAACCTCCGGCAATAATATATGTTGCCGCCGGCATTGCAAGTACGGCTTGAATCGCCGCATCAGGATTTGTACCCTTGGAGTCGTTATAATATCTTACTCCGTTAACTTCTTTTACAAATTCTATTCTATGCTCAACGGCATGAAATGCGTAACATGAATTTACGATGCTCTCCATAGGTACACCGTATGAAGATGCTATCGCTATTGCGGCCATAACATTCTCATAATTATGTCTGCCAAGTATATTCAACTTCTTTGTATCCAAAATTTCTTTTGCAACACCGTTTTTACTCTGCATAATAATATCTTTATCAAGATAAAATCCGTCTTCAAGCTTTCTCCTGCTTGAAAAGAATACGACTTTGGCTTTTACCCTGTCTGCAAATTCTCTCAAAGCCTCATCTTCATAGTTTAAAATACAAAAGTCATCTTCAGTTTGATTTTTACTTATATCTTCTTTTACTTTGATATAGTTCTCCATAGTATGATGTCTGTTTAAATGATCCGGAGTTATATTCAAAATAGCCGATATATTCGGTCTGAAGTCAATAATCGTTTCCAATTGGAAAGATGATGTCTCAAGCACCGTAACCGAATTCTCATCCGTTTTATCTGCTATATCGGTATAAGGTATTCCTATATTACCGACCGTAAAGCTGCTTTTTGCAAAATTTGACATTATCTCACCGACAAGTGATGTTGTGGTTGTCTTACCGTTTGTACCTGTTATAGCTATCAATCCGCCTTTAGCGTATTTAAACCCGAGCTCAATTTCGCTCCATATCTGAATGTTATTTGCTTTAAGTACCTGTACAAAATCAGTCTCCAAATCTATTCCCGGACTTATAACACAATATGACATATCCTCTAAGTCTTTCTTTTTTAATTCTCCGAGAATAATATTTATGTTTTTGTGATATGCCTTATCAAACTTTACAAGTATTTCTTCTTTATTAAGTTCTTTATTACTGTCAAAGAGTATTACCGCCTCATTATTTTTTAAAAGTAATGTGGCGGCGGATATACCGCTCTTTCCTAAGCCCGCAACTCCAATCATATTGCCTCCTACATAAACAGATAAACTAAAATACCAAGTATTATGGTAACTACACAAAATACTGTCACGGTCCTTGTCTCAGACCAGCCACAGAGTTCAAAATGGTGATGTATAGGCGCCATCTTGAAAAATCTTTTGCCCTTTGTAGCTTTAAAATATCCGACCTGAATGATTACCGATATTACCTCTATCATATATATAAATCCGATAACTGCAATAAATACAGGTATCCTGCACATAAGTGCATATGATGCAACAAAACCTCCAAGTGCCAAAGAACCCGTGTCTCCCATAAATACTTTGGCAGGATAAGCGTTAAATATCAAAAATCCCATAAGGCTGCCTATAACCGCACCTGTAACAGGTGTGACCGAAAAACCGCCCTTTAATCCTATAAGCATAAAGAATAATGCTACTATAACAGTAACGCTTGAGCATAATCCGTCAAGTCCATCGGTAAAATTCACACCGTTATCGGTTCCCAGTATTACAAACAGTGCAAAAGGTATCCATATAATACCGAGATTTAATATTATACCTTTATCAAATGAACCTGTAAAAGGTATAAGCACACCGTAGTCAAGTCCATATATTTTATACAGATATATTATAAAAATAACACTGACTACAAGCTGAAGTATGAATTTTTGTGATGACTTCAGTCCTTCAGACTGCTTTTTCTTTATTTTCAAAATATCATCCAAAAATCCTATTATACCATAGGATATAGTAAATAAGAATACTACCGCCACTTCTTTATATTTAGGTATCAAAAACAGGCTTGCAACCAATATGCCGGCCAGAAATGAAATTCCGCCCATCGTGGGAGTACCTGTCTTCTTCAAATGTTCCTTAGGCCCGTCATCCCTTACCATCTGTCCGAATTTAAGTCTGTGCAAAACAGGAATAAACAAAGGGCATGCAATTGCAGTAACAACAAAACCTATCAATAATGCAATCAATGTATCTCTTAACATAATAACTCCAAAATTTTATTCTTCTCCCTCTCCGGCAGGCGCTCCGGGAAGCCCGTTTCCGCCGTCGTTAGGTATTACTTCTTCTGTAGAATAGTTCTTTGACTCCTCTTGCTTTGGAGTATTGCTGTCCGTAATACCCTCTGCAGTCGGGAATGAACTTACATCTATACTTTCGTCTACATTTGAATATATATTCATATATGGCAATACTTCTGTCATGATTTTTGAGAACAAAGAGCTTGCATATGCCGATCTTGCCTGATCCGCCACATGAGGAGTATCCACAAGAACATAGCATACAACTTCCGGTGCCTGTGCAGGTACGCTTCCTATAAAAGAAACCAAATAATTTCCGTTTCCTCTCGGGTACTTTTCTGCAGTACCGGTTTTTCCGCCGACATCATATCCTGCAACCGCTGCGGCACTACCTGTTCCTTCCGCTACCGTTCTCCTGAGCGCTTCATTTATAAACGCCGTGGTATGTGCGGAAACCGTCTCTCTTACAAGCTCAGGCTCAATATTTTCTATTATTGCACCCTTTGAATTCAAAATCTGTTTTACAACATGAGGTTGATAATATGAACCGCCGTTTACAACAGACGAATACGCAGCCGCAAGTTGAATCATAGTTGTATTATAATTTTGTCCGAAAGAGTTTGTTGCAAGATCCGTTGCACTTGCATTATCCGCAGTATGTATAAGTCCGCTTGTATCCGCTTCTCCCGGCAAATCTATTGCGGTCTTTGAACCGAATCCGAATACCTTTTGATATTCATAAAACTTCTGACTTCCTTCAGCTCTTGAAATATCCATCATCGCCACATTACAGGACTCCATAAGGGCCTCGGTAACATTCAGCACACCATGTCCGTTTCTGTTGGCGCATCTTATCTTCCAGCCTCCGACCTCTTCAAATCCCTTACAGTCATAGCTTTCATTACCTGTTATAATTCCCTCTTCCATGGCGGAAGCTACCGTAAATACCTTTGAAGGTGAACCCGGCTCATATGTATCGCTGACAGCATAGTTTCTCCATATATTACTGAGCGCCTCCACCTTTGCCTTGTCATCCATCTCGGCCTGCTGTTCAGGCGAGTAATAATTATTCAAATCTCTGGGATTATTCAAATCAAATGTTCTGCTGGTAGCCAAAGCAAGAATTTCACCGTTATTAGGATTCATCACTATTGCCGCAGTCATATTTGAACCTGTAGAACTTTGCCATTCTGCAATATGTTTTTCTACAATCTTTTGGATATTCAAATCTATGGTCGAAACCACCTTGTTTCCGTCTGTAGGATTTTTAATCACTCTTTCAAGAGACGATTCATCATTTAAGTATCCGTATTCCCTGCCCGATATTCCGATTAATTTATCATTGTAATACTGCTCTATTCCTGAATTACCGCTCAAATCTTCATTATTTGCAAAGCCTATAACATTACATGCACTCGAACCGTAAGGATATCTTCTTACATAACTTTCTTCAAACCAGATACCGTATACTCTTTCAGAGCTTTTACTCTCTTTGTAAGACTTATTGTACTCTTCTTTTTTTTCTTCAAAAGCTGTTTTTTGCTCATAGCTTATATCCTTAGCATATTTTACATATGAGCTGTCCGACTTTTCTGCAATAGTATTTTTTAACTCATCGACGCTGTATCCGAAAACTTCACTCAGTATAGATACTGTAGCATTTAAGTAATCTTCCTGATCGCTGTTTATCTGTTTCGGATCGATTATCAAATTGTAAACCTTTTCACTTGTAGCAATATATGTTCCGTTTCTATCGAGTATATCACCTCTTTTGTAAGGTATATCCCGCGAATCATATTTTTGCTGTGACAGAATCTTTTGATTGTATTCCTTAGACTTACTTCCTTGTAACATTAGAATCTTAAAAAACAATGCAGCGAAAGCAAGTATAATCATAAACAGGATGATTACAAGCCTTCCCTGCAAATTATCTAAAGGATTGGAAGTACTTCCGTCCTTACCTTTTTTATTAATCCCCTTTTTATCTCGGGATATCTTCAAATTGTCTGACATATTCACTTTCCGTTTTTTCGTATGTTATAACTTGATTCTTCTTAGCATAAATCATACCCAACTTATTTGTAGCTACATCATATATATGATCCAAATCAACGTAAGTCGCAATCATATTCTCCAGCGAATCATTTTCATTTCTTAACTTTTCGAGATTTGATTCATTTTTTTGTGTCTGCTTTATAGTGGAAGTCAACTTTGACTGTATTGCAATATAGTTTGCACACAAAAACAGCATGACTACCATAGCCGCTGAAAACACAACAAGATAAGGGAAGTCCATGGACAATGCTCTTTCCCTGTTTTTCCTTATCATTCTGTTTGTTTTTGCCGCTTCACCTTCAGAGGGCTTAGGTGCTTTTTTCGGAACGGCTGTTTCCACTTTTCTTACAACATTACCGTCTACATAATATTCTATCTCTGTACCTGACTTTTTCTTCGTTCCTTGCCTTTTTTTCTTAACAGTTTCTTTCATTTAGACTCCCTTTTCAAATACTCTAAGTTTTGCACTTTTGGATCTGGAATTTTCCTCCAACTCCTCCTCACTTGGCAGTATCGCCTTTCTCGTAATAACTCTTCCCTTTGATTTATTCCCGCAGACACAGACAGGAAATTTTTTCGGACAAACACATGGTGACTCGGCTTTTTTAAATGCCTGTTTTACTATTCTGTCCTCTAAAGAATGGAATGTGATAACAGACAACCTTCCTCCCGGTTTCAATAAATCAATCATTACATTTAATGAATCGGTTAAAACCTCAAGCTCTTTGTTTAATTCAATTCTTATGGCCTGAAATGTTCTCTTTGCAGGATGTCCTCCTGTTACCTGTATTTTCATAGGAATTGAAGCTTTTATAATATCCACCAACTCAAAAGTGGTTTCTATTCTCTTCTTATTCCTATATTCAACAATATGTTTTGCAATGTTCTTTGCAAATCTGTCCTCACCATAGTCTCTTATAATATGAAAAAGTTCAGACTCCGAATAGTCGTTTACAATATCAGACGCCTTTAACTCGTTTCTGTCATCCATTCTCATATCAAGCGGAGCATCATATCTATAGGTAAAACCTCTCTCGGCAGTGTCAAGCTGATATGAAGATACTCCAAGGTCAATGTATATTCCGTCAACCTTGTCTATGTTTTCTTTTTTCAATATATTCTCTATATTAACATAGTTGTCTCTTATAATAATAACATTATTACTATAATCAATCAATCTTTGAGTAGCAGCCTTGACAGCATCCGCGTCCTGGTCGATTCCTATAAGTTTACCGCTTCCCAGTCGTTTAACCACTTCTAAGGCATGTCCTCCACCACCTAAAGTGCCGTCAACATAGCAGCCGTCGGCTTTTATATTCAAAGATTCTATCACTTCATTCAAAAGCACCGATTTGTGATTGAAAGTCATAATAAATCCCATCCCTATAATATCTGCGGAGGATATACCTAAGCACAACTCCACCACTATAAGAATATTAGACTACTCCGGTAAAAAAATCAAGTTTTTATATTCTTAAAATTAATATGCACCCGAAAATAAACTTTATTTCCCGGTGCATATCAGTTAAATATTTAAAAATCCTATAGTCGACATTAAAAGCATAAACAAAAATAAAATAAACATTATTATTGCTTTTATAAAACTGTACTTTAAATGTTCCTCATTCTTGAAATATTTTATTGCATCCAACAGACAACTTACTGAAAACAATAAAAATATCAAAGGGAAAAATATTGCATACTTATTTGGTGATAAAAATGCGAATACCACCATCACTATGATAACAATCGCAAGTATCACATGCATTACATCCCTGAACAAAAGAAAACCCTGCTTTCTTCTACCTGTCATCTCCTTTACCCAATGTAGCTACCATCACCGCCTTAATAGTGTGCATACGATTTTCGGCTTCATCAAACACCACTGATTTTGCGCTTTCAAACACATCCTCAGTTACCTCGTATCCCTTTACGGCAGGCAGACAGTGCATAAATATTGTACTTTCCTTTCCTGTTTTTTTCATCAGTTCCGTATTTACCTGATAAGGCCTTAAAAGTTCGATTCTTTCCTTCGCTTTATCCTCTTCACCCATTGAAGCCCATACATCTGTATATATTACATCCGCATCCTTAACAGCATCCGTATTATCGCTTATAAGAAGTTTTGCTCCTGAGGATTTTGCATAACCTTCACACAAGCTTATGAGTTCCTTACTTGGTTGCAGCGATTTCGGAGCCAGAACCGTCATATTTACTCCAAGTTTTGTCATTCCGATCATAAGAGAATTTGCCATATTGTTTCTTCCGTCACCGACATAAACAAAATTCAATCCCTCTATATTTCCGAAATGTTCCTTCATAGTAAGAAGATCTGCCAGAATCTGTGTGGGATGATACTCATCCGTAAGGCCGTTCCATACCGGTACACCTGCATACTTTGCAAGTTCCTCCACTGTGGAATGTTTAAAACCTCTAAACTCTATACCGTCAAACATTCTTCCGAGAACTCTTGCCGTATCGGCAACGCTTTCCTTATGACCAAGCTGTATATCATCCTTACCGAGATATTCAGGAAATGCTCCTTCATCTCTTGCACCTACAACAAAAGCACATCTTGTCCTTGTTGAAGGCTTCTCAAACAGGAGCGCTATATTTTTGCCTTTCAATCTGTCTCCGGTAATACCCTTTTTCTTCTCATCCTTAAGCTTTGCAGCCAAGTCCAGCAAATATTCTATCTCTTCTCTTGAAAAATCCTTCAGTGTAAGAAAATGTCTTCCAAATAAATTCATAAATATACCCCTTTCTTAATATTTTAACAGTATATCATATAAATATAAATTTGTCTGTATAAAAATTCATTCATTTTCTTTTTTGTCTTGCAGCCTCATACATCAGTATGCTTCCTGCAACCGCTGCATTCAAAGACTCCACCTCACCAAGCATTGGTATTTTAACCTTATCTTTTACTATATCTAAAACTTCTTTTGAGATTCCTGCTGCCTCATTACCTATTATAAATGCAATATCCTTTGTATAATCCGGAGCGTCGTATTCAATTGCCCCTTCAAGACTGCTTGCATAAATATTAATATTTTTTGAATAAAGCTTTTGTATCACTTCTTTAAGATCCTTTACATAAATAAAAGGAACTCTGAAAACCGATCCCATTGTAGAGCGTATAACCTTAGGATTATATATATCCACAGTGGTTTCATTCATTATAATACCTGTAATTCCCGCTCCTTCTCCGGCCCTGACCAAGGTACCGAGATTTCCCGGATCCTGAAGGCTGTCAAGAATAAGCAAACTATGTGGAGTATCTCTTTTTTCCAATATTTTTTCAAGCGTATATTCTTTTCTTTTTACAACAGCCATTACACCCTGTGGAGTTTTCGTATCGGATACGGACTCAAATATTCTGTCACTGACCGTCTCATACTCCGGATAGATTTCGGACAATATTTTCCCGTTTTCAGCCTCAAAGCTTTCACTTGCAAATACGTCCAATATCTCATCCTTTTTGAGTTCTTTAAACATTCTGATGCCCTCAATAATATAGGCATTATGTTTTTTCCTGGCATTGCTCTTTTTTATAAGTGCCGCCAGATCTTTTATCTTCTTATTTCCTGATGAAGTAATCATTAGCTTCTCCCATATTACAAATCCGTTTTTATATTTTCCAGGTCTTTTATCCACAAAGCCTTACTTGCATCACTTGGCATTCTAAGATCACCTCTTGGAGATATTGCAATACTTCCGACCTTAGGGCCGTCAGGCAGTGCGGATCTCTTAAACTGCTGTGAAAAGAATCTTGAGTAGAAAACATTCAACCATTTTAAAATTGTCTCTGCATCATAGATATCCCTAAATGCTTTCTTTGCCATTCTGTATATCTTTGAAGGCATAAAACCGAAGCGAAGTGCATTGTATAAAAAGAAATCATGTAATTCATACGGTCCCACCAAATCTTCCGTCTTTTGTGCTATCTTTCCGTTTTCAGGAGGTAAAAGCTCAGGAGATACAGGTGTATCAAGAATATCATAAAGTATATTTGCTATCTTCTTATCCTCAGTGGTATCGGCATAGTAATTTACCAAATGTCTAACCAGTGTCTTTGGAATTGAAGCATTCACACCATACATTGACATATGATCACCGTTATATGTTGCCCATCCAAGCACAAGCTCGGACAAATCACCTGTTCCTACAACTATACCGTTATCTCTGTTAGCAATATCCATAAGAATTTGAGTTCTTTCTCTTGCCTGTGCATTTTCATAAGTAATATCTTTTACATTTATATCATGTCCGATATCAATAAAATGCCTCTTTATGGATTCAACTATTGAGATCTCTTCCAAAGTTGCACCGAAGCTTTTTGTAAGTTCACAGGCGTTATTATATGTTCTGTCCGTAGTTCCGAATCCCGGCATTGTAACAGCCTTTATGCCGCTTTTATCAAGTCCCAGCATATCATAGGTCTTGGCACATACAAGAAGTGCAAGAGTTGAATCCAGTCCTCCGGAAATTCCGAGAATAACATTTTTTGCACCGATATGCATAAGTCTTTTCTTAAGTCCAAGAGCCTGTATTGTGAGTATCTCCTCGCATCTTTCATTTCTCTTTGACATATCATCAGGTACAAAAGGCTTAGGATCAAAGTTTCTCTCAAGTTCAAGCTCATCATTCTCGATCTCAAACTCCATAACCATGTAATCTTTACGATTGCTCTCCTGTCCTTCTCTTATTTTAAATGTAGTCTGCTTTCTTCTTTCCAAATTAAGCCTGTTTACATCTATCTCTATTCTTACGGCTTCATTTTTAAACCTTGTACTTTCAGCCAGAATTTTACCGTTTTCCGCTATTATTCCCTGTCCTCCGAATACCAGATCCTGAGTAGATTCTCCCTCTCCGGCATTTGCATAGATATAACCGCATATAAGTTTCTTTGAATGATTGCTTATCAAGCTGTCACGGTATGCCTTTTTTCCGACTATATCATTTGATGCCGAGGCATTTACAATAATATTTGCACCTGCAAGTGCATGTCCTATACTTGGAGGATCTGCAACCCAAAGATCCTCACATATCTCACCTGCCAAAACAAGTCCCGGCATATTTGTACATTCAAACAATATCTTTGAGCCCATAGGGATTACATCATCGAAAAGATCAACCCATACCGCATTTTCAAATCCTCTGTTAAAATACCTCTCCTCATAAAACTCACCATAATTCGGCAGATTTATTTTATTTATAAGTCCCAGCATCAATCCGTTTGATATAACCGCTACAACATTATAAAGCTTTCCCTTATAATCCCAAGGCAACCCCAGAAAAATAACAGATTTATGTCCCTTTGTAAAATCAACTATTTCTTTCAATGCCTTCTTGGCTTCACTGATAAGCGAATCTTGAAAAAAAAGATCATTACATGTATATGCGGTCAGACAAAGCTCCGGAAATACTATGATACTGCTTTTATTTTCCCATTCTTTTTCTATGGCCTTTTTTATACTTTCCTTGTTATAGTCCACATCACATACTCTGATATCAGGTGATACGCTTGCAACTCTTATAAAACCGTCTCTCATATTTTCTCTTTCACATCTCCAAAAACAAAATCACAAAGTTTCTCATATTCCCTATAAAACTCATTATCTTCCAGGTCTTTCAACGCATCAAGTATACCATAATAGTACATTGCCTGCTTTACCTTATCTTTCTCATTAAACCTAAGTAAAAAATCATTTCCGAGGCAAAGATAATCTCTTGCGGAATTTCTGATATTTGACAGTTTATCTCCAAGAGCTATTATCTTTACTTCTATTGATTCATCTTTCAAAGTTTTTAATGTATGCATCTTTCTCTCAATCCATGTCTTTGACTTATCCTCAGATTCACTTCCTACAAGAGCCGCTACTTTTTTCCCGAATTCTTTTTCTATCTCGGTTATGGTAACGGAAGTATCTTCAACCGTATCATGTAGTAATGATGCTACTCTTACTTCTTCATTGTCTGTAATCAAGGATACAATGGTACATACCTCCAAGGGATGTGTAATATACGGTATTGTGCTCCCCTTTCTGAACTGGCCCTCATGTGCCTTAATCGCAAATTTCACTGCTTTTTCTATCATAACAACTCCTTTAATTATTATATTTTTCTTAAGTCGATTTTTAACTTGAAGTTTTTTTTTAAGTCTGTTATTCTAGTCAAAGATTGCTTGTACAATTGAAAGTGAGGAAAATCCATGGCAGATGAAAATAATGTAAATGAAAAACCTAAAAAAAGGAAGTTTTCAAAACTCAAATATATAATAGCATTTATATTCATAAATGTAATCATATTTTTTGCTGTAACCTCACAGCCTCATTTCGAAATTTCCACAGTTGCGGATTCCGATTCCAAATCTGTAGAAATTAGAGTGACTCAAAAGAGCTTTTTCCCATTGCAAAGTTTTACAATGACTCTTGACGACTCGCCGCTCTCATATACAAAGAACGGTAATACATATGTGGCTACAGCAACAAAGAACGGTACTCTGGAAGTAGTTGCTACAAATCTGAATACAATGTCTCAGACTATATATGAAAGAATAGATAATATCGACTCCACAGCACCTACTATATTTGCACAGTTGGTGAAAAAAGGCGTGCTTAATATAACATTTGAGGACGGACATTCAGATATTGACTATGACAGCATCTACGCAATAGACAGTGATGACAGAAAGTTAAAGCCTTCAAAAATAGATGAAGAAGAGGGCAGAGCTACATTTGAATTTGATACCTACTCTATAAAGGCGTATGTTTCCGATACGGCGGGGAATGAAGGAGAAGTTGAATTTAACAACAGCGAAGTCAACCAGACAAAACTTGTTTCTGCTGAAGGTACAGAAGTAAATGATATTCCTGTTGAAGAATCCGGAAATAATGAAAATGATATCTCCGATCAGACTACTTTCGATGTCGGAAATTTAAATGAAAAACCGCCTAAGAAAAACGATGACTATTTATACGAAAAACATTAATATAATTAAAATAATAAAAAAACTCCATTCCAAACGGTCCGGAGTTTTTTTATTATTTATATTTAAGTCTGTGTAATTCTCCTGTAAGTTGCATTTTTTCAAATCCGTTTTGTGACAATGCTTCGTACAAGATAATTGCCACCGAATTTGACAGATTCAGACTTCTGATATCTCCCCACATAGGTATTCGTATACAGGTGTCTTCATTTTCTGCAAGTATCTCTTCAGGTATTCCTGCACTTTCTTTACCGAACATTATATAATCATCCGGCTTATACTCTACATCCTTATATGTATGATGTGCCTTTGTAGTTGCAAAATACATATGCTCTCTTGCCGCAGGATTCTTTTCATAAAAGTCATTTATATCGGAATATATTGTAACATCAAGATTCTTCCAATAGTCCATACCTGCGCGCCTTATCTCTTTTTCATTGATTCTGAAACCCAGAGGCTCTATCAGATGAAGTCTTGTACCCGTTGCTACACAGCTTCTTCCGATATTGCCTGTATTTGCAGGTATTTCAGGTTCAAGTAATACTATATTCATGAAAGACTCCTTACAAACTTCTCAATTCTTGAGATTGCTTCCTTAAGTCTTTCCATAGAATATGCATATGAGACTCTGACATAGCCCTCTCCGCTTGCACCGAATGCCGTGCCCGGAACTATAGCGGTCTTTTGCTCTTCCAACAATCTTGTTGCAAATTCTTCCGATGTCATATTAAATCTTTTTATACTCGGAAATACATAGAATGCTCCCTGCGGTTCAAAGCATGTCATTCCAAGTTCATCAAATTTATGTAATAGAAATCTTCTTCTTTGATTGTATGACTCTCTCATCTTGGCCACATCGTCATCTCCATGCGCCAGAGCCTCAACAGCGGCATACTGACTTGTAGTAGGTGCACACATAATGGCATATTGATGAATCTTTGTCATCTGAGCTATAATTTCCTTAGGACCTGTCGCGTATCCGAGTCTCCATCCCGTCATGGCATAGGATTTTGAAAAACCGTTTATAAGTATGGTTCTTTCTTTCATTCCTTCTACCTGAACTATTGAAGCATGTTCTCCTTCATATGTAAGTTCACAGTATATTTCATCGGATATTACATACAAATCTTTTTCTATACAAACTTTTGCTATCTCTTTTAACTCATTTATATTGAGTATTGATCCTGTAGGATTATTCGGAAAAGGTAAAATAAGTATCTTTGTCTTATCTGTTACTTTTTCCAAAATTTGACTTGCTTTCAGCTTAAAACCGTCTTCGGCTTTGAGTTCAATTATTACAGGTTTTCCTCCTGTCAAAATTGTACAAGGCTCATATGAAACATATGAAGGCTGAGGTATCAAAACTTCATCGCCTGCATCAAGCATTGCTCTGAGCGCAATATCAATGCCCTCACTTCCACCTACTGTAATGATCATTTCGTCTTTAGGATTATATTCTACATTAAGCTTTCTTATAAGATACTTTCTTATTTCTTCTCTAAGCTCCATCAAACCTGAGTTTGATGTATAAAAAGTTCTTCCTTTTTCAAGAGAATATATACCTGCATCTCTTATAAAATAAGGTGTATCAAAATCGGGCTCTCCAACTCCAAGAGATATTGCATCTTCCATAGTATTGACTATATCAAAAAACTTTCTGATACCTGAAGGTTTTATTGATGTTATTGTTTTTGATAATGGATTTCTCATGGTGTTATCAACTGCCTCTCATCTTTTTTCTTTGCAGATAATATTGTTCCATGGTCTTTATATTTTTTCAGTACAAAATGTGTTGCGGTTGAAAGCACTGAATCCATAGGTGCCAATTTATCAGAGACAAATTGTGCCACTTCTCGCATTGTTCTTCCTTCAATAAAAACAGTAAAGTCAAATGCTCCACTCATCAAATATATTGCACTTACTTCAGAGAATTGGTAAATTCTTTCAGCAATATTATCAAAGCCCATACCCTTTTGAGGTGTAACTCTTACTTCAATAAGTGCATTCACCTTTTCATTGGCTGTTTTTTCCCAATTGATCAATGTATGATAACCGCATATCACACCTTCTTTTTCCATATCGGAAATCTCATTTGCAACGGCCACCTCATCTTCACCCAATAAAATAGCCAACTCCGCAATATCAATTCTGGAATTTTTTTCAATTACCGATAATATCTTCTCTCTCATCTTTTATCACCTTAAAAATTTCATCCTGCAAAGGCCTGTTCACATATTCTACAGATTCCTTATCTGTAATCACCTTATCAAGGCTGTCTGTCAAACAACCTATTACCTGTGCAGCAATCCCTCTTTCCTCCAAGTATTTACAGGCAGATATAGGGTCCTCACTCAGAACTATCTTGCCTTCGCTTAAAAGTCTATATATATTTATTCCGAAATATTCACAAATCTCAATACAAATCTGTATTGTACTTATTTTTTTTATTTCTATCTCAAAACCGCGGCCACGAGACTTTGCAAAATTATATAATGCCTTTAGGATTCCACCTTCTGAAACATCTACCGTTTCACCATCGACCTCTGTGAATATACCGTTTATATCTACAGGAGCACATTCAGGTCTGTCATTATTTATGGGAGATAAATATCTCCCATAATAACCGTTTTCTTTAACATGCTTTTCTATACTCTCTATATATACTTTATTAAAATATCCGCTTAATTCTTCACGGTAATTCTCTATCAATATCAAAGAGCCCTTAAGTCCGGCATATCCGCAAAATATTATATATTTTTTCATTACTGTCCGTCATTAATATTCGGATTAAAACCCGGACCTTGACTGACATCAACAGAATTATCTGCAGGTCCGTTATCTGCAGGAGCATCATTCACAGTTTCGCCACCCTCGGTATTTTCTACCGGTGCAGCTGTAGGAGCAGGGGTGTCCACTCTGGTACCTCTGATATAAATATCGTCGGCCATTCTGTAATTATCACTTGATACCAATTCTCTGCTTACCTCAACTCCGTTTTCCTTTACAACCTTCCAAAGCTTTGAAACTCTTCCCTTATGTCCGTCTGATTCCTTTCTGATATATCCTACAGGCTTTGAAGGATCGTCTTTATAAGTCTTTCCCTTAGGTGTTTCATTGATTACTTCAGAAACAAATTCAATTGTTCTGTTTGTAGATCTGTCTTCCTTACCCCAGATAGTGAATGTAACATTTCTTCCGGATGTAACAGCCTCTACATATATAGGAGTACTTCTGTTGTTTGTAACCTTTATATCCTTATAATCTCCGGCAATCGCCGCATCACCGCTTGGCTGTACATAACCTACTATCATTGAGTGATTTTTTCTCTCTGTGATTTTTACTTCAGCTCTCAGCGCGGCCTGATATAATGTTGTTGCAATCTGACATGCGCCACCGCCGACACTGTCTACAACCAATCCGTTTTGATAAGCCTTTGCCATCTTATATCCGTTTTTAATTGTAAACGGTTGCATTCTTTCATAACCCGATATTGTTTCACCGGGCATCAAAAGCACACCGTCCATCTTCTGTGTTCCGACAGCAATATTTGTGGCTCTCTCGGATGTGGAAGACGAGTAGTTGGTTGTAAATGTACCAAGCACATCCTTTATATCTTTCAAATCCTCAGCCTTAACGGCTGCGGCCTGCTTCGTCACCTGTGCTTCTATTGTCTCTTCTCCGCTTTTAAGAATCGCTTCCTTAAGCTTGTCTACAGTAGAGTCCTTATCTATTGCATATCCGTCATGTTCAGGTGTTATCTCAAATGCACCGTCGACTCTTTTTATAGTTGCATTAACAGGTGCATCCGGATTCTTACTGTTGGCTCTCTTAAAAAATGCATTTAAAGCTTCTTCATTAAATTCTATATCGGGAGTAATGCTTTCAGGATTTTCTATAAGACCTGCACTTTTCGCAAATCTTTCAATCATATTTCCTGATGTATATTTGCCCGCTTCAGACAGTATATACTCTTTATTTTCTATGCTTGCACCAAGATCCGAAAAGCTGCTCTCTATCTGCTCTCCGTTTACAGATAAGATAAACTTCTTCTCATCAACTTTAGTCTGAAGTTTTTCCAAAGCTTCACTAAGTGCAGTCATTGTTTTAACGCTGTCATCCAATCCGCTTACACTGAATCCTTCAGGCAGTCTTCTCTCAGCTTTTATTCCTTCATCTTCAGTTACAGCCTCCTGTGTGCTCTCCTGTTCTTTGGTTGTCTCCTCTTCTTTAGCATCACTGTCTGTAGACTTCTTATCGTCAGCTTTTGCCTCCTGCTTTTCGGCTCTAACTTCAAAACTTCCCGCTCTACTACCTATTCCAAATCCTGCAACAGCCATAAACACAGCCATTGCTGCAGTTATATTTCCTATATTCTTCTTCAACTTTCCCTTGTCCTCTCTAGACCGGCATACCTATATTGACAATGCTGAAACTACTACAGGTACCACCATAGCCAGAACTAAAATTGTAACTATAACTATTGATATAATCTGTCTTTTCTTATTCTTCATATAAACCTCTTTTCTTTATGGGATAAACTATACTTTTATGATTTTAGTGAAATGTTTTCAGTCTACAGAATGTAGACTGTAATATTTGCGCTTTATCAGGTAAAATCAACGCTTCCTGATTTTATTTTATCCATCATCCTTTTAGCTTCGGATTCTGAAAGCAAGTCAATATTTACCTTGCATCCAATTCTATGACAGTTTAGTAATTTCTGCAAGTCCTCTTTTGTTCTTTTTCTGATCGGAACGAACTTTTTTATCTTAACCTTCATAGCTTCCGGGCTTATTTCAAGAGTTTTAAAATTTTTCATAATTTCCTGAAATAAGACATGAGTATAGTATGCATCACTGAACGCTCTGTGAGAGTTTTTTCTTTCAATACCGAAGTAGGCACATGCATCAGTAAGATTTTTTCTCACATTATCCGGAAGTACCTTCTTACATAATTTATATGTATCAATACCTCTTTTCTCAAATTCCAATCCTGCTCTGTTTGCTTCTTTTTTTACAAAGCTGTAATCAAAAATTGTGTTATGTCCAAGTAGAACATAGTCTTCACAAAAGTCCACTATATGATTTATAACCTCATATATCCTTTTTGCATTCTCAAGCTCGTTTTCACTGATTTTTGTCAATTCAAGTATTTTGTCATCCACCGGCATATCCGGGTTTATAACACAGGAGAAAGTATCAATTATCTGTGAATCTTTTACTTTTAAAAGTCCAACTTCAATTATCTTATCTTTTGACAACCTTATTCCGGTAGTTTCAAGGTCAATTGCTATATAATCGGAAATCATCATACTTTGGCACTCGGACAGTCGTCTCTTAAAAAACAAATATCACATTTTTCCCTTCTTGCAATACATATGGTCCTGCCAAGAGTTATCAAATCCGTGTTCCAGACTATCCAGTGATCTTTTGGAAGTATCTCCATAAGTTCAAACTCTATTTTTACCGGATCGTCACTTTCTGTAAACCCGAGTTTTTTTGTAATCCTTTTTACATGTGTATCTACCACTATACTTGGCAGATCAAATATATTTCCTCTGATTACATTGGCGGTCTTTCTGCCCACTCCCGGAAGAGTTAAAAGGTCATCCAAATCGCTTGGCACCTCTCCTCCAAAGTCGGTCAAAAGCTTCCTTGCACAGGCAATCAAGTTTTTAGCCTTATTATGATAAAAACCTATGGAATGTATATCTTTCTCCATTTCAGACAAATCTGCATCGGCAAACTTCTCAAGACTGTCATATTTTTTATACAAATCTCTTGTCACCATATTTACTCTTGCATCTGTACATTGAGCACTGAGTATGGTTGCAAACAGAAGTTGCCACGGAGTATTATACTCCAAATAAATTATTTTTTCCGTACCATATGTTTCATCCAGCTTTTTTAAAATTCTTTCAAGTCTTTTATCAATCATACCGTTATCTCTATTTTTCTTCCGCTTGGCTGATATTCATAATATCTTACGCCTGCCGCATTCAACATTCTTTTACTGGCTCTTACGGAAGGGCTTGAGGCATATTTATCCTCCTCATATATTATAGTCTTTATCCCAGCCTGAATTATTGCCTTTGCACATTCATTACATGGAAATAAAGTCACATATATTTTACTTCCCTCTAAAGAACCTCCTCTGTAGTTTAATATTGCATTCAACTCACTATGTGTGGAATACAGATACTTTGCATTATAAGGATCTGTAAGTTCAAATTCCTTTCCCCATGGAAAATCTTCATCTGAACAGCCTCTTGGAAATCCGTTGTATCCCATAGACAGTATCTTATTATCCTCACTTACTATACAGGCACCTACCTGAGTGTTCGGATCCTTTGATCTTCTTGCACTGAGCTTTGCAACACCTATAAAATATTCATCCCAGTTTATATAATCTTCTCTCTTTTCGCTCATAATCCACCTATAAATCTATTATATTAAAGCCTGCAGCTTTCTTTAGTCTGTTCATTACCGCTCTTCCGATACCGCTCTCATCAAATGACTCGGATATTATATTCTTTACCCCAAGGTCATCACATTTTCTGAGTACATCAAAGAGATTGTGGGCAATACTGCTCATATCTTTTATACTTCCGAGGCTCAAAAGTTTTATATTATCCTTTTTATTTTCGTTTATAAGCTGTAATAAAACACTTTTATGTTCATCCACTGTAAGTATCGCCGTATCGATATTCGATTCCGTTATCTGTGCCCTCAGATAATCTGATACAGCACTTTCACTTCCTCTTAACATCTTCATATCAGCCTTCGGTGCATAGTGCTTATATTTCATTCCCGGCGCCTTAGGAGCCTCTCCTGTTGATAAAAGATGCTCAATGGCAGGGTCTATATTTACATTGCCGCATACATCTCTAAGCATTTCAAGAGTAATTGCACCCGGTCTTAACAGTGTCGGAGTATTTTCTGTCAAATCCACTATTGTGGACTCCACACCTATTCCGACTTCACCCCCGTCTATTATCATTTCTATCTTGGAATTCATATCTTCAAATACATGAGATGCTTTTGTCGGAGAAGGTCTGCCTGAAGTATTTGCACTCGGTGCGGCTATCGGTACTCCTGAAACTTCTATCAAAGCTCTTGCAATATTACTCTCAGGAAGTCTTATCGCAACCGTATCAAGGCCTCCGCTTGTAGCATCCGGTATAATGCTCTTCTTTTTTAATACCACAGTCATAGGTCCCGGCCAAAACTTGTTTGCCAAAGTATAAAACAGCTCCGGTATATCATTTGCAATATCTTTTACGTCTTCCGTTTTTGAAATATGCACTATCAACGGATTGTCGCTCGGTCTGCCCTTTGCCGCATAGATCTTTTTTGCAGCTTCAGGCATCAGAGCATTTGCACCCAGTCCGTAAACCGTTTCTGTAGGAAACGCCACCAGGCCTCCATTTTTTATTATAATTGCGGCCTCTTTAATATCTCCGTCCCCATATAATTCATCAATATCTTTTTTATCTATCTTTTTTACAATAGTTTCTTTTATTTCCTGCTCCAATTATACCTCTTCCGAATCTTTTAAAAACCTTCTTTTGCTCTTAATCAATCTCTTTTGCTTACTCTCTTCGTACTTTTCTCTGATTTCTTCAAAGGTTGCCGTATCTACAACCTTTGTAGTCTTTATTACATAGTATCCGTCATTATTTTTTCTTACTCTTATTTTCCCCTTCACAATTCCATGTTCAGGGCAGATTCCTACACAGTAGTAATTCCTCTGATTTGTTGAAAACCATTTTATTTTTTTCTTTAACATTCTGTTGCATCTGTCACAAATAAGATCTGAATTATGCTTATCCGCTATCGCCTCTTCCTTTGTAGGAAACAGAGTGGATACAAACTTTGAATATCCCGAAAAATGCAAATATATTTCCTCTTCACTGCTTCTCGGTACACGATAATAGTCAAGTGAATAATATTCACTTACAGGTCCGAAATCCATATTTTGCATTACTTTGGCTGTATATACGGCATCATCTAAAGCATGATGAAAAGGTCTGTTATTCTCAATATTCAGCATATTCACAGCTCTTTCAAGAGGTATCCTGTCCTGTTCTCCGTTAGGGTATCTTATGTTGAAGAGCTTTTGAATATCATAGTAAAACAAAGGATACTCAAATTTATTTTCCACATCGTAAAATTTCATATTTCTTTGAAGTTCCACCAAATCGAGATTTCCCCATGTACAGAGTATGGTCTTTTTTTGCTTATTGTCAAGCTCACAAAACTCAAAGAAATCCTTTATAGCTTCTGTAAAAGGAACTCCTTTTTTCTTCAGCTCTCCGATACCTATCTGTACCACCTCATGTACCTTAAAATGCATCTTTTTATAAACTGTGGGCTTTATTACTCTATGAAATTCATCGACTTTTTTAAGCTTTGAATCAAGCTTTACCGCTCCTATTTCTATTATTTCAAAGGGAAGATCTTTATTGCTGTATTCTCTGCCGTTAGGACTTTGGTTCCATTCCAAATCCAGCACTATATAACTATCCATATCCACCTTTCCAAAAAAGCACATCCGAAGATGTGCTTTGATTTTGTCTTATTTTATAATGTCATCTTTTCGTTCTTTACAATGGCATCTTTTCTCATCGGAATACGGCAATTTTTATTGTTTCCAAACTCCACTATCACAGTATCATCTGTAATATCAATCAATACACCATAAAATCCTGATGCAGTCTCTACCGTATCACCAACTTCTAAACTTGCAAAAAGCTCAGCCTGCTTAGCTTTTTCTTTTTTATTAGGTCTATAGGCCATAAAATAAAATATAGCTCCTATAAACACTACATACATTGCAATCGCACCTACTCCAAAACCACCACCTGCATTCGCAGTTGCCAAAATATTCATAGTCCTCCTATTTAGAACCTTCAAGCATGGTTCTAATTTTGTTATTTTTATATTCTGTATATCTATTTTCGCGTATAGCTGTGCGAATTTCACTCATCATTGTATTATAGAAATATAAATTGTGCAATACACAAAGACGCATACCAAGCATTTCATTTGCCTTCAGCAAATGTCTGATATAGCCCCTTGAATATGATCTACAGGCCGGACAGTTACATCCCTCTTCTATAGGTCTTTTATCAAGCTCATATTTCTTGTTGAAAAGGTTCAGCTTTCCATAGTTTGTATATACATGTCCATGTCTACCGTTTCTGCTCGGATATACACAGTCAAAGAAATCCACTCCCCTGTCTACCGCTTCAAGAATATTTATAGGGGTACCTACACCCATAAGATATGTAGGCTTATCCTTTGGCAGATGTTCAACAGTTACATCAAGTATATGGTACATCTCTTCATGGCTCTCACCGACAGCCAGACCGCCTATTGCATATCCGTCAAGGTTAATCTCGCTTATTTCTTTTGCATGTGAAATTCTGATGTCGTCAATAACTCCGCCTTGGTTTATACCGAAGAGCAACTGCTCCTTATTTATGGTATTCTCCAATGAATTGAGCCTGTCCATCTCTACCTTACATCTTTGCAACCATCTGGTAGTACGTGCCACAGATTCCTCTATGTATCTTCTCTCCGCAAGTGCCGGAGGACATTCATCAAATGCCATTGCTATTGTAGAGCCCAAATTTGATTGTATTTGCATACTCTCTTCAGGTCCCATGAATATCTTTCTTCCGTCAATATGTGAATTGAAAGCGACGCCCTCTTCCTTAATTTTTCTGAGTTTAGCCAGTGAAAACACCTGAAAACCGCCCGAATCTGTCAGTATCGGCCTGTCCCAATGCATAAACTCATGTAAACCTCCAAACTCTTTTATAAGTTTGTCACCTGTTCTTACGTGCAGATGATAGGTGTTTGAGAGCTCAACCTGACAACCTATTTCCTTAAGGTCATCCGTCGAGACAGCTCCTTTTATAGCGGCTACAGTTCCGACATTCATAAAAAGCGGTGTCTCTACGGTACCATGCACTGTTTCCATAGTAGCGCTTTTTGCTCTATTGTCCACAGCCTTTATTTCATATTTCATAAAATACCTAAACTACAGCACCATTGCTGTCTTTATTTATTTCAACTTTTTTATCTTTTTTCTTCTTATTCTTAGCTTTTTCGGCCTTCTGCTCTTCCTTCTTCTGCTCGATTTTTTTATCAAATCTGTTGCTAAAGATGTACCAGAAGATACTTGATAAGAATACGGAAGAATATGTACCTGCTACGATACCTACCATGATCGGTAATGCAAACTCTCTGATAGAAGAAACTCCCATTATAAAGAGTACGAAAATCATGATAAATGTAGTAAGTGATGAATAAATACTTCTTGTAAGAGTCTCGGTTACACTTGTATTTATAATCTCTTCTTTTGTAGCCTTTGGCAATAATGCCTTATTCTCTCTTATTCTGTCAAATATTACTATAGTAGCATTTATGGAGTAACCTACTATTGTAAGGATACATGCAATAAATGTTGAGCCTACACTCCAACGAAGCAGTGCATAGAATGCAATTACAACTAAAACATCATGTACAAGCGCAAGCACTGAACTTGTTGCAAATCTGAAGTCTTTAAATCTGAACCAGATATAAAGAAGCATAAGTATTGTAGCAATAACTGTAGCTACAACAGCATCTTTCTTCATCTCGGAACTTACAGCACCTGATATTGACTCTGCTGTGATCTTCTCGGCATCCACACCGAATTTTTGAGCAAGAGCACTGTTAAGTTTCTCTCTCTCGTCTACTGAAAGTGTACGTGTCTTTATGATAACCTCATTTGAACCTTCGACCTTTTGTGTCTGTGTTCCAGCTTCACCTGTTACTGATTCTACTACAGGCACAACCTCTTTTGAGATTCTGTCAAGTGAATAATCTTCATTAAATGTAACATTTGTAGATGTTCCGCCTCTGAAGTCTATACCGTAGTTGAACAGATCTCCATATTTTGCCTTATTTACTCCTGCACCGAAAATACCTGCAAGTATAACAACTACTGAAACTGCAATCGTTATATTCTTCATTCCGACAAAATTTATAGGCTTTGCCGCAAGTTTCTTACCATAAAGCTTAGGATTATCAAGCCCTATATTGTAGAAAGCCTTCATTATAAATCTTGTAACAAAAAGTGCTGTAAACATTGACAGTATAATACCGAGTGCAAGTGTCTGTGCAAATCCCTTTACAGTACCTGAACCTCTAAGATAAAGTACAGCTGCGGCTATAAGTGTAGTAACATTTCCGTCAACGATAGCTGACAAAGCCTTCTTAAATCCTAAATTGATAGCTTCATTTACGCTCTTACCAAGTCCGATTTCTTCCTTGATTCTGGTAAAAATAATTACATTTGCATCCACCGCCATACCGATTGAGAGTATGATACCGGCAATACCCGGCAATGTCAGTGTGATTTCAAATGCAGATAAGAGTAAAATCTCAAGTATAACATATAATGAAAGTGCAAGTACCGATGCAAATCCCGGAAGTAAGAATACCGCCACCATAAATACTGCAAGGATCACAAATCCTACTGCAGCAGCCTTCATACTTGTAGATATGGCTTCCTGTCCAAGCTTTGCTCCTACCACATTACTTCTAAGCTCTTCAAGCTCAAGTGAAAGTGAACCTATACGTATAGTAGAAGCAAGATTCTTTGCTTCATCGTATGAAGTCATACCTGTAATCTGTGCCGTTCCGCCTGTTATAGCAGTCTGAACTGTAGGATTTGAATAAATAACATTGTCGTATATAATAGCAATTCTCTGTCCGATAAGTCTTGCAGTAGCCTCTGCAAAAGCCTTTGAACCCTCATCTGTAAATGTAAGTGATACAACATACTCACTGTTACCGTTATTATCTATAATACCGGCTTTGGCTGTTGCCACCTGATCACCTGTAAGTACAGTATTACCCTGTGGATCTACAAAGATCAAAGAACCAGGTTTTCCAAGTTCGTCAAGTATTGCATTGGCATCAGATACACCCGGGATATCAATATTAATTCTATTGCCACCCTCTCTGTAAACTTCAGCCTCTGTTGAGTAATTCTGTACTCTCTGCTGCAACTTATAGATAGTGTCCGCCATATCCTCATCTGACGGATTCGGCTCAACTGTTTGGTAAGTAATACTTACACCACCTGCCAAATCAAGTCCAAGTTTTATTTTACCTGTACTGAATTTGGAAGTTTTACCTATTTCATCAGCTACATCACTGTCTGTTGCCTCATCTCCGGTCACTTTACCGCTCTCATTTGATATGGTAGTCTCACTTGTTGCTACAGCACCGGTATTACCCTTACCTGCAGATAAAACATTGTAAGCAAGAAAACCGAAAAATACCAAAACCACAACTGTGATAAACAGAGAGGCTAAGCCCTTTTGCTTATTGTCCTTCATTATCTTCTCCTATTTTACCCAGCTAACGCTGCTTTTATCATTATTGCACACTCAATTCTCTTTTTTTGAAGTTCGCAACCGATATCATAAGTATCTGTAATAGAGCCGTGGAAGCTATAAGAATTAGCCGCACATCCTCCACTACAATAAAATCTTGCATAGCAATCCTTACACTTTGGCTTAGCGTAAACATTGCATAGCTTAAACTCATTACTGATGTCTTTTCTCTTCAAACCGTCAAAGACATTTCCAAGCAAGAACTCATCTTTTCCGACAAATTGATGACATGGATATAGATCACCCCAAGGTGTAACCGCCAAGTATTCCGTTCCCGAACCACATCCTGAAAGTCTCTTTGCAACACATGGTCCCTGAGTCAAATCTATATTGAAGTGGAAGAAATTGAATCCTCTTCCTTCCTTCTTTCTCTTGATATATTCTACCGCAAGCTTATCATACTCTTCCATAATCTTTGGAATGTCTTCTTCTCTGATTGCATAGGCTTCACCGTCTTCACCTACTACAGGCTCCATACTTGTCTGCTTAAATCCAAGGTCTGCAAAATGCAATACATCCTTTGAAAACTCAAGATTATTTCTTGTAAAAGTACCTCTGATATAGTAATCCTTTGTGCCTCTGCTTTCTGCAAATTTTACAAACTTAGGAACTATAACATCATAGCTGCCTTTGCCTCCTCTGGTAGGACGCATAGCATCATTAACTTCTTTTCTGCCGTCCAAGCTGAGTACTACATTTGACATCTCCTGATTGCAAAATTCCATAATTTCGTCATTCAAAAGCATTCCGTTTGTAGTAATTGTAAATCTGAATTTCTTATTATTGGCTTCTTCCAGGCTTCTGCCATATTTTACAAGTTCTTTTACCACCTGCCAGTTCATAAGCGGCTCACCTCCAAAGAAGTCTACTTCCAAATTCCTTCTGTTTCCCGAATTGGCTACAAGGAAATCAAGCGCTCTCTTTCCGACATCATAGCTCATAAGAGCTCTTCTGCCATGATACTCTCCCTCTTCGGCAAAGCAGTATTTACATGCAAGATTACAATCGTGAGCGATATGAAGACAGAGTGCCTTTACAACTGTTTCTCTCTCTTTAAAATCATTGATGTACAGCTCATAAGTATCCTTGGTATAAAGCTCTTCCGCATTTATAAGCTCCTGTATATCGGATATAGCCTCATCTATTTCCTCATCACTGTACTTATCCTTCAAACCTGATTTAATATCAGCTTTTATCTCATCACTTAAGTTTATCGGAGCATCTATCTCTCCAATAAGCTTTTCACCAAGTTCCATTGCATCATACATAAGCTCATCAACTACATGAACAGAACCTGAATTGACATCTAAAACTATATTATATCCGTTATTCTTATATTGGTGTAACAAATTATTCCTCTTTCTATCATGAAGCAAATTTTACAACATGAAAAGCCCCCTTAACAGTCTATGACCGCGAAGGGGGGTTTTTGATACAAGCGTCTTATCTGTTAGGATTCTCACAACCCTGGTTTCCAACTGTGCAAGATGTCTTGCAAGCTGACTGACAAGAAGTTTGGCACTCGCCACAACCACCACGCTTTAAGCTCTCTTTAAGAGTTTTCTCATTTAAAGTAACAACATGCTTCATATACATTCTCCTTCTATGTCGTACTACGACAACAAGCTTTATGCTAACTCATTTTAGCATAAGTAAATATCTTTTTCAATAAATATATTTTTTGAACACTTCAACACTCATATTTGCTCTTTTTGCGGCATCTTCAATACTTAATATTCCGTCTTTTACTAAGGATGCAAGAGTAGTTACAGCACCTTCAAGCCTTCCCCTCTCTACTCCCCTTGCTTCAACTCTATCAAGTACTTCGCACATATTAACATTCTCCTTTCCCTTCAGCTCATTTATAGTTTCTTCAAATCTGTTATCTCCGGTCATTGCACTCATCAGATACAGTAACTCTTCAACATGCTCAATTGTAGTTTTATCAGCAGTATAGTCTCTCTTTGTTCGCATTTGATACAGATAATCCGCCAATATTTTAAAGTCACTTTTAAATAAATCAATTTTTACTCTGTCCAGATATGCAATTTCAAAAAGGTTAATCTTAAAATCATTTACATAAGATTTTATATCATTATGTACATTCAATATTTCTAAAAGTGTAGTAGGATAATTCCATCTTTTATCATACCCAAGATATAAGACTAAAGTAATCACAGGATACTTTTCCTTATATCTGTTTTCTTTTCTTGTCTGATTTACATACTCTGTACCGTCATATCCGAACACTCTAAGAGGCATTAACTTATCAGGTCTTGTCTGATTCTCTAATCCAAACAGTGATATATTTATTTTACTGTTTTGCCAGTATTTTGCAATATCTCTCTCCTGTAATCTGACATTACTTCCTATCTTAAGCATACTCATTGGCAGTGCATCCGACAATGAAGATTCATCAACTACATCTTTGCCGTCAAATAAAAGTACATTTAAGATATCAGCAAATACATCATTGTACTTTTCAAGCATCTTTTGAGTTATGTCCTTATCTTTCATATCTCTTCCCCCTATTATACCAAAAATATTATTATCAGGTTGTTTTTTATTATAAATTTTAAGTAAAAGGGCCGTCACTTTTGTAACAGCCCCATTACACTCATCTATTCTTCTTTTCTCTTTTTGTATACAAAGACTATTCCCAATCCCAATGCAATGCCTAAAGTTATAACTGCCAAAGGAATATAACCTGCTGATAAAAGTTTTGCCTTCGGTGCTTTTATTTCAAAGCTTACAGAAGCGATATCGCTTAAATTACCCGCCTTATCTTTTCCCTGTGCTTTTACGGTGTGCTTACCTTCTGTATAAATACTTAAGTTTATTGTACCGTCATTCTTAATCGTATACTCACTCTTATCAAGTAATTTATCATCAAGCCAAACCGATTCAATAAAATCTCCGGGAAGTTCCGTACTTAAAATAATATTTACATTGCCCTCATATATTTGTCTATCTTCTACACCTAAAATCATAGCTACAGGTTTTGTGGCATCATATATAACTTCCACCGGCCTCATTGAAGACTTATTTCCTGCCGTATCTATCACTTCAAGATTAAAAGTATATTTTCCATCCTTATCTATTGAATTTAAAAACTTCAACTCACCGTTTACAAACTCAAACGGCTCATCCATTCCGTTTACAGTTGCCGACACAATAGAAATTTCATCGGTGTTCCATACCTCAATACTTGGTTTAAACGGCTTGTTTGTATACTGTCCTACAAGTTCTTCAGGCTTAAACTTAAATGTAGCACCTTTTTTATTTACAGAGAAATTCACCTTCTTCTCGGTAACATTTCCTGCCATATCATATATGGTTACGGTAAGTATATAATTGTCGTCAATATATATAGGATCAAGATTTAATATATATCCGCCGTCCTGTTTCTTTGCCTTATATATAAGGTCTCTTGACTTTCCGTCCGCTACGGCTGTAAGAGTAATCTTTGACTTTAGTAAATCTATATTTACATCGCTGTATTTTACTACAGGTGAAACTGTTCTTGCATTTGCAGTCAAATCTTCCACTCCTGTAATCGTAATATACGGTGCTGTAGCATCAACATTAAGCTTTTCTTCAAATCTTACTCTTTCCGACTCTGAACCCGGATTGTTTTTAACAACTGCGATTCTGTACTCTCCGTCATCATCAAACACTATATTGGCTCTGTGATTTACACCGTCCGAACTCCAGGTATATCTTGTATTTGACAGTACTTCTTTTCCATTCACGTTTTTGTAAACCGATACCGAATAATTATTCTCATTAAAATCGTTGTCGTCAACATTTACATATGTAGATCTTGTATTCAAGAATCCGTTCACCCTGTTATTTACTATATCTCTGTTTATGCTTACTGTATGTCTGACATTATTTATACTTCTGTCGATATCCGTTCTTTCGCTTACGGAATTTCCATTTCCGATAGGTTGAAAAAATTGTGGTACTTCATTTGATACATCTGTTACTTCTTCTGTTTGAACAGGTTGAGGACTGTCTTGTATTTCCGTCTCAGTAGTTTGACTTGTATTATTATCTACAATATCTCTGTTTGCAATATTATTTCTTATCACTGAACCGGATATATTTCTCTCAGTATTTACATTACTGTCGACGCTATACGTTCTTCGGGCACTATCTGTTCTTCCTGCACCTGTATCTTCCGTATTGCTCCTGTTCGTATCTACGGTAACTACAGTAATGCTGTTTGACATTCTCGACCTTTCTGTAAGCTGTATATTTTCATGTACTTCATGTGGTACTTCGGGCTCTATAACAGGCTGAGCCGCCAAAAAGAATATCTGATTCTTATTACCGTTTTTTGAAACAAACCTTCTCATGTCTGTATTAACTGTGTTTAAGCCGTTTGTTCTTGTGATCTGTACACTGCGTCCTATCTCAAAGTATACATTGCTTCTATAAAGAGTAATACTTGCATTTCTACTTTCGGTATTACTTAAATTTGAAAATCCTGTTCTGATTACCAAATCATCTCTATTTGTGTTTGAATGTGTTGCAATGGAAGAAGTCGCAATGGAAGAAGTCGCAACAGATGATGTAGCAAGAGCCTGAGGTCTTGAAACATCATAATCTTCTATCTCAATATTCCCACCGTTTAAAATAACATTCTTTATATTTTCAAAAGAATTTTCTACCAAAACAGGACTCCAGTTAAAATAACTTTCATCATTTGTATCACCCAAATCTCTTGGTCTAGGCAGGGTTAACTTACCTTCCGAATCTAAGAATGATGAAACATTCCTGATATGGTATCCTTCACCGTCTCTGAAAATCAATCCTATCAAAATGTTTGTAGACGCTGCCATGGAATCAAAAATAAAAGATCTGAAAATAATTTGAAATAAAAAACAAAAACAAATGATTACTGCAATTAACTTTTTTTCTATGCCTCTCATATTCATAATACTATCTGCCTCCCGCAATTAAATTAATTTCTTCGATAATTTCAAAATTTGTATTTTCATTGTGATTATTTAGAATCTGACCATGATAATTTTCTAAAAGAATTGTTTCGTCCATATCTTTATTATTTTTAACGATATCATGTGTTCCTCTTTTTGCCGGTAATTTCCTTGAGTTTATTTTTCTAAGAGGCATGGTTGTGTTTTGCATCTTCTGATCCACCACCCACTTTTTCTTTGAACCATAACTTAAAATATCACTAAATGCCTTTCTTACTCCCATTTTAAACCATAACAAAATACTTATAAACAACATGATGACACCTGAAAAAAATCCGCTAAAATATAGTATTCTATGCATCAGATACCTCCGATATTTTTCAATTTATTCTTTAAAGAAACGAAGTTGGAATTAAATTCTATATCAGGTAATTCCCCCGCCTTCATATAAATCATAGCTGATGTATTCACGTCTTTCATATCTATCAACAACATAGTCGCAAGACTTATATAAGCCGTAGCATCTTCAGGATATTTTTCTATAATATCTTCGTACTCTTCAGCTGCCCTTTTGTATTCCCCAAGAACTCTATAAATATCTCCTACCCTGTTTTTAAATAAAACCGTCTGTTCAGGCGTAGCGAATATCAGATATCTTTCATAATATGATACGGCTTCATATAAATCATTTCTTGATTCTTTTTCATCCGGTTCAATATTTGCTCTTCTATAGTAGGCATCCGCAAATCCGAAGTATAATTCCGGTAGATATTTTTCTTTTAAATCCTTGTCTATATATGAGCTGTTTAATATCTCACCGGCTTTATTTAAAAGTTCCATCGCTTTATCAAAAGGTTTTTCACCCACCTTCTGTATGGCAAAAGCATTTGATCTGTAAATCTTTGACAATGTAATATATATCTCGGCCTTTTCTTCCTCATTTACTTCTGTATTCAGATATTCATCAACATTTTTCATATCTTTGACTATAATGTTCCAGTCCGTCCCTATTTCCGATAATGATCTTGCTAAAGAAGAATAATATTTTGCCTGTGGATATTTCTTTATATTTACTTTGTCAAAATATCTTGCGGCCGTTCCATAGTCAATATCAAACTCTGTATCCTTACTGTTGCCGAGAAAATAAATCTGTCCCATTCTCATCATAAGATCGTCATTATTACCCAAATCACCTGTTCCCGATGCAATCATTGCAGAAATCGCCATAAGTCCGTTCCTTGTCTGCCCAAGATCACAGTAATAATCAAGCATTCTTATATATGCTTCCGTACTGTTTGGGGATATATTTATCGCATCCCGGAAAAGTTTTAAAATATCAGAATCAACTACATTCTCACTTCCTGCTGAAGCAATTTTAAGAGCCGCTTCAGATAAATAATTGTTATAGACCTTTGAGATTTCCCTTTTCTCCATTCCGTTTACAACAATAGCCATAGAGAAAAAAGTAAAAGACAGAATAAGACTTGCCACAAACAAATATATTTTCTTTTTTTGAGTTGCTATGTATGAATCATCCAAATCTCTGAAATGTTGCAGTGCATATGACATTTCTTTACAATCGTTAAATCTTTTGTCAGGATCTTTTCTTGTGGCTCTGAGAATTATCTTTTCAAGACCGTTTGACAAACTCTCATCCCATCTTCTTATCGGATAAAGCTCATATGGCGGCTCTGAAGGATTCACACCGGTAAGAAGATGATACATAGTTGCACCAAGATTATATATATCCGTCCTGGCATCTGTTTGTCTTAAAGTCTCTCCCGCAAACTGCTCAGGTGCGGCATACCCTATAGTACCGAGGCAGGTTGTATCCGATACACTGTCGTAGTTGTATTTTCTTGCCGTTCCGAAATCTATCAAAGTGATTTTACCGTCAGGTCTTAACATAATATTTGCCGGCTTCAAATCTCTGTATATTATCGGAGGATTCTGTGAATGCAAGTAATCCAGCACATCACAAAGCTGTATTGCATAATCCGCCACTTTATCTTCTTCTATAACGCCTTCTTCAGACAAAATATCGGATAAAGGCCTACCCTCCACATAATCCATTACTATTATTATGGTATCGTCATTTTCAATTATATCTGCGATACTTGGCAGGTAAGGATGCTTTAATTCTTTCAAGAGATTCGTTTCAGTTATAAGACTTTGTTTCATAATCTCATAATTTTTGTTTTTCTCTTTTCGCATCTCCTTTATGGCCCATTGTTTATTTGCCTTTTCATTCATTGCCAAATAAACAACACTCATACCGCCCTGTCCGATCTTATTTAAAATCTTATACTTTCCGTCTAAAAGGCTGCCTATTTCCAACATATTACCCCTATTATTGAACTTTGACCAATGCCGCCGATATATTATCCTGTTCATTTCTTCTAAGATTCAATGATATCAGCCTCTTAATCATCTCATTAAGTTTATTACTTTCGCATCTGCCAAGTAAACTCAACATCTCTTTTTCAGATATCTCATGCCTGAATCCGTCGCTGCAAAGCAGTAAAATATCTCCCTTTTTCACTTCTCCGCAAAACATATCAGGCTTTACCCGTTCTGATGCTCCGATACATTGCAAAAGTACATTTCTTTTCGGATCATTTTTTGCTTCTTTTTCTGTAAGTCTTCCCTCTGCCACCTCTTTTGCAATAACCGTATGGTCATTTGTAAGTCTCTCTATTTTAGATGAAGATATTTTATATAGTCTGCTGTCTCCTACATGCCATACAAAAAATCTGTTTCCTGCCAAAAGAAAAGCGGTTATTGTTGTACCGAGATATATTCCATGCTCTTTCCCATAATAGAGCAATCCCTCATTTTCAGAACTTATGATACTTCCTACATCTTCCCTCATTCTGCTTTCATCCCAGATACTTTCATATTTACTGTAACTGTACAAAAACCAGTCTGAAAATGCTTCCGCTATGCTCTTGCTGGCCAACTCACCACAGGAAAGTCCACCCATTCCGTCACAAATTATGCCTATACAGACTTCCTCACCTTTAAATTTGGCTCTCTTTAATATTACACTGTCCTGATTACAACTCTTTTTTAATCCGACTTCGGTTTGTGCCGCCAAAAAATAATTCATATTTTATACCATGTGAAATTCAAATTCTTCATTTGATAAACTTATAATGTCATTATCCCAAAGTTCAACTTCAACACTTGATGATACTTTTTCACCGTTTACCATTGTAAAATTCAATGACTTCAAGTCTCTTATAAAAAATGATCCGTCTTTTCTTACAATTTCCGCATGATTCCTACCGACTGAAGAATTGTCATTTATACAAAAATCAACATAGCTTTTTTCTCTTCCGATTCTAAAGCTTGACTTATCTATAAGAATTTTTTCACCTGTTCTCTTCCATATCAGAAATGCGTTTAATACGTTTACAGAAAGTCCAAGTAATGTCGTCTCAGCAAAGCGGTCTGAATTTTGTAAAACAGTGGTTTCTGCAAAATTATTTGAATGTAATTTTGATGCTTCCGTCTTGTTATCAACAACGTAAACTTCTTTTTCCTTCTTTTTCCCAAAAAGAGAAAATCCTTTTTTTTCATTAGATTCTTTCCGGCTGACTGTAGCTATATTTACCGGTTCTTCTCTACCCGGAATAAGAAAACTGCTTTGTTTATGGTAATCATTTTCCCGAGTTTTTGAAATTTCCTCTTTCTTTTCAACCTTTACAAAGCCAAACAAACCCTTTTTCTTTTCTGAATTTACCGGTTTCACATCCAATTCAATATTTGATAGGGGTTTATTATTAACAGAATTGAAAGTATTTACAGGGAATTGCATATTTACCGGAATCCGTGCTCCGCTGCTGTAACCGGTATTATCAGGAGTTAACTGTTCGAGTTGCTCCTCAATATTGTATACCCTTCTTTCTTTAAACTCGGATTTGATTTCCGGCTTTGTGATATCGAAGTTTTCAATATGTTTTTTTTGTTTTATTTGGGATATTAATTGTAAGAATTTTTCGATTGAAAATGATTCTTCATCTGAGAGTTGCCTGCTTACATCTGCCGCAAAATTTGCAGCCTTATTATTTTTAACCATCATATAAAGCAGTAAATTTTTAAAGAATTCGAGTATGCTTAAATTATTTCTTCTGTCATACAAAGGCAGAAGTATCATTTTTATATTTCTGTTATCTGTAAAAATATATTTATTTTCCAAAACCAACTGTGCTTCACCAAGCATATATTCTTCTATATCCGTTAAAGCTTTACAAATGTTCTCAAATACATTCAGCAAATCTTCCTTTGTAAGTTCTTCGCTCAAATATTCATCCAGATTTTTTAACTTTTCAGTTTTATACTTAAACTCCGTCATTGAATCATGCATGATTATATCTATAGGAAGCAAACCTTTAATATCATTATTTCTCATCATACCGATGCTTACATTATCAATTTTTTCATTTTCAGCAACATAATATATAAGCTCAATATCCTTTTCAGTCTCATTACTCTTAAACATATGGGCCTCCTATCTCAAATTTTACAAAAATGAAACCTTTGACAGTATCTCAGTCAAATCATTGCCATCTGCACTATAATTTTTTACAAAGTCTCTTACAGACAAGTTTTGTGGAATTGAAATATTATTAATATCTTTTACCTTATTGCATATAAGAGTTATTTTGTTTGTTATATCAATAGCTCCATTATTTTCCATAATATGTAATGCCTCATTTAACTCGGACATTTTCTTGATTCCTTGCTTTGTATCATCGAAAACAAACACTATCTTATGTGCAAACTTTGAAAAAGTATTCAATCTGCTTCCGGGATCGAAATTGCAGTCTATAATTATATGTCTGTACTTACCCATTCCCTTTATTTCTTTAATAAGTACCGATATATCTTCATCACTAAGTTCAAGCATATCCAGAGCCGCCCTTGATTTATTGAAGAAATTCAGCCCTTCACTTGTCTTTAAAACGCTGCTTTCTATTTTTAATGAAACACTTTGCTTTTTACTCTTTATTGCATATATGATTTCATCAAATCCGATATTTCCCTCTCCGTTTAAGAAAATATCGGATGAATTAAGTATTTCAAAATTCAAATAGAGTGTCGGTGTTCCTCGCCTTGCCAATCTCTTTGCATAGGCTATGGCAAGAGAAGTAGCTCCCGCCCCTCCGTTTACCGGCATAAACACCTCAACCAAAGTATTATTTCCGTCATTAAATTTATATGCAATATCACCGTTTGAACCGTCTGCCAATACATTCAATATTTCCTTATATATATTTTCAGGCTTCTTGAATTTATTGATTGTCTTTATATTGTTTTTTCTCTCTATCAAATCCCTGTCAGAGAGGTATGCCATACTCATCTTTTCACTGTATGACGATAAGTCATCTTCTATATTTTCAGATACAAGCATAACATCTATAGACTTGTTCCCTCTGTTATTTTCAAATGAATCTAATGAAGAAAAGGTCAATATTTCTATTCTGTCCTGATATTTTTTAATATAAAAATCCGACAATCTTTTTCTGTAATCCTCATCTGTATCTATTAAAGCCAGTCTGATTTTCATTAAAAACCTCCTATTCTACAAGCTTAATAAATTTCCAAGTTCCCTTTTTCACAGCCGCTACGCCGCTACTGTTAAAGCAGCCTGCTTCACTAAACCCGAAATCAATAACTACTGTGGCTTTTTTATTTATATATCCCCACTTTTTCCCGTCATATACAGCGGCAAAACCGTTTGAAAAAGATTTTGCATTCTTATATTCGGTCATTAATTCAATTTCACCGTTCTTATTTGCAAAACACCATTTATTATTCATTTTAACTGCTGCCATATCATCCGATACAAATGCTTTTGCATCATCAAAGCCTTCACTTCCCTTCATATTTCCGTCCAAATCAAAAATATGATACTTACCGTCAAGCTTTGCAATATATACATTCTGTGAAGTAGCAAAACCTAAATCATCCATTATCACATCATCATATATAAAATCTGTAATCTGTGAAAAATCATTTTTTATAACAGCCCATTTACCATCTTTTTTTACCGCCGCCCTCTTATTTGCAAATCCTCCTGCAAAATCATAGGTTAACTCAGTGGCTTTTTTTGCATACTCATCCATATAAGAATACTTTTCCCCCATCTTATAAGGAGCCAACTTGTTTCCAAATACACCAAGTGAATCCACTTTAAAGTCAGGTAAAAGCTTTTTATATCCGTTTTTTTCTATGTAATACCACTCACCGTCTTTACAAACAGGAGCATAAATTGGATCCTTACCATATGGTAATATATCATCATATTGAGACTTTATCTTTTCACTGCCATCCGACTTCATCAGTCCCTTTTTATCATTATTTGTGAATACATAAAATCCGTTGTAGAATTCATCTATAGAAGCTCCTGCAAAATAGATTTCCGTATATACACCTCTAAGCTTTCCCTGCAATTCCAAAAACTCATCATCATTCGGTTGTCTTTCAAGATAAGCATTTACAACTTTTAGAGCATTAGCACTTTGCTTTCTTTCCATATAGTAATCGACGACCTTTTTTGTTATTTCTTTCGGATAATTATAATCTTCCAAAATCATACTTCCCTGCTTCTCAAATTCTTTATATTTCTTTAAATTGAGATAATCATCGAGAATCGCCTCTTCTACCGGCAGCTTATTCTTAGTAAATTCCAGTGCCTTCTTATATTGATCGAGTGCATCTATATAAATTTCTTTTTCATCAAAAGCTTTGGCATTTGACATATGTTCATTATAGTTTTTACGTTCTCTTGCATTGCCGCCTATTATATTGCCCCAGCCAAGTACCAACAGTAAGATTATTGCAGGTACCAATATCTTTTTCATTGTCATATACAGCTCCTAAAATCCCAGTAACATACATGCAGTTACACCGAAAGCAATAAAAGGTGCAAAAGGTATTTCATCCTTTGTAGTTGCCTTTTTTGTAAACACCTTAAACAGACCGTATAATGCAATGGATACAAGTGATACTATCAATACACCCATTAAAGTATAAATTCTTAAGTAAAATCCCAGTGCACCTACAAGTTTTATATCCCCCATTCCGACACCGTTTTTACTGATTGCCTTACTTATAGCAAAAAGTCCGCTACCGATAATCATTGCTACAGCAGAATCTATAAATATAGCCAATGCCTCAATTGTATTTGTAAATACATTTATCAAAATAAATATACAGGAAATTCCCAATATAAATACAACCGCCTCATTCGGTATTATCTTTTCTCTGTAATCAATTACTGCAATTATTAAGGAGACGGATATCACAGTCAAAGCCTTAAACGATTTAAAAATATCGTAAGCGTATATCCTATATAAGATGCCTATAGCAATTCCTATAATCAAATATGTAATTATCAAAAATACATTTTGCCTTGAATAAATATTGCCATACCTTTTCTTGTACATATACAGTGTAACAGCATATGTTATCAACATAAAAACCACACAAAAAATCAAGTTCACCATCACCTGTATCTCCTATTCTGTCGTATATAATTTCAACTCCATGCCGTTTTCTCTTGCATATTCCGTTGCAAGGATTATTGCCTTTTGCTGATCAATACTCAATTCTTTGTTTTTTACCACCAGATAATAATACTTTTTATTATATTTATCAGATGTAATATCACCTTCCCAACTGAAGTTTTTAAGCCTTTTCATATCTTTTTTTATAGCACTTAAAAATTTCTTACCGTCCTGATACTCTATTAAATCGGTATCCATACTATGAGTTCTGGCTATATAACTCTCTTCTTCATTAAAAATACTTATACTTTTGTATATACTTGAATCCAGATTTCTCTTTACAACTGTATTATCGTAATTGCTTATCTCCTCGCCTCTATCTTTGGTACTCTTATCCCATACTGAAGCCGGAATATTCAGCCTGTTGCTCGGTGTTACTACCGGAGTTACATTATCAAAATTGTCTTCTTCACCCGGTATTTCATCAGCACCGTCTTCAAGTGCCGCACCTGCAACGGCTCCTCCGGCCTCATTGGGCTCATTAAAGCTTCCGTCTCCAATCCAAGCTCTGGTGGATGCGGTATTTTTCAATATAAAATCAAATTTATCTATAAACGGTAACGGTATTCTCATCTTATATGTGGCACTTATTTCAATGCTTTGCATATCCAGGAAGAAACTCGAGCCCCAATAGTTTATCCCGTTTTTTCCACCCTGTACTCCCAACTTTTCCAAATATCCGTTTGGAAAACTCTGTAAGTACTTATTTGTAACGGCTCTGCTTATAGGCATTGCAACAGCCAACTTCACAGCATCATATGCACCGTCTTTTATAACCGCCAATATTCCGTTAAAAATTGCTTTTTCATCAGAAAAGTAGTCGGTAACGGAAGTATGCATAGCCTGTCCTGCATCATATATCTCCTGTGCACTCTGTCCCACACTGTTCATTTGAGATAATATATCTTCAGGATATTGCTCAGTTCCTTCATCCAATATATTTGAAGTCACATCAGTTGCATTTTCCAGACCGTTTGCACTGGCATTGAAAAACACCTGTACGGTATTAAGCATTTTCTTTGTTTTATCGGTAAATTCACCCGCCTCACTTGATGCACCCTGTCCTATATTGTGTACTCCAAGTTTCTTTGCTATATAAGCATACTCGGACACTTGCTTCGCAGTTTGATCTATAGCATTTTGTATACTTGTATATGCCCTGTAAACATTAATCATACTTAATATGGCAATATACGATGAAATAAAAATCATAAGTATAAGACTTGCTTCTACCGTGATAAAACCTCTTTGCCTGTATCTATCCATTAGTTTGCTCCTTAGTGTGGTCATTTTGAAGGAGTATATTTAATCTACTTACCCAAACTCCTGTATTCTTCTTGACTTGAAAAAGTTTTCATAGAAAATTCCGCAGACTTTTTAAGCTTTTCATAGTTTTCTTCCATAGTCTTGGCTTCTTCTGTATCTGACATATCTACAGGTCTTACACCCCATACCGCCATTCCCATTCCATAGCCTTGCATGGTGTCGGATTCCAACTGTCCTGCATCTTTAGGACTGAAATAGTAGTAAGCAATATACCCTCCTCTTATAAGTTCCGGATAATTTGTATTAGCAGGATCCTTTCTCGTTACGTCTATATGTCCTTCTTCTTTTATAAAGTCAACACCACCATAGGTAACCTTCTCTGTATTATCCACTACTACTTCATATTGCTGTGAAGAAAACATAAAGTACATTCTTCTTTCTTCTACAAAAGAATTCCAAAATGTAGGGTATTTTTTAAGTATATCAGGTATTCTTTCTAAATCTTCCGTGTATTCTACATGTAAGGTTTCTTCCGCATCCGTTTTTTCAACACATGTATTTTTAAAATAGCATGATGCAAGTTCACCTTTATTCTCATCAAAACCCAAGGTAATATAGGGCAAAGGTATATAACCGGCTTTTGGAAAGCTTTCATCGTCTTCCAAATCTATCCAACCTATAGTGCCAAGTGTTTCTGCTCTTTTAAATGCTTTTTTCTTTGGCTTTGATTTGGTAGTTTCTTCAGCCTTACTCTCATTAGCCGTACCTTCAACACTTGTCGCACCGCTTACTCCTGTATCTGACTTACTACATCCACTTCCGATAATACTTGCTGTAGCTAATATACCTATAAGTAAAATTCTATTTATATTCTGCATAGTATTTTTGGCCTGTGGCCAACCTCCTTTTAATATCCCAATACACCTTTATAATCTATAGGGTATCCAAATTCCCCTTTTAAATTGAATTTTTCGTTTTTTAAATTAAAAGCATCCAAATGTATAAATACAGGTTTTATCTGAGTCTTAGCCTCTACCTGCAACAATACCGTAGCTTCCTGCATAGAAAATTCTTCTCCTGCATAGTAGAGTGATCCCTCCTTACTTGCATTAGTCTGTATAAGATTCCCCATTCTACAAATCACACTCTGCTCATCCAATAAATACTGTATAGCCAAAAAAACCATAAGATAATCTTTATAGCTCATGTTAAAAGTGCTTGCCTTCGTCTTATCAAAACCGTTAAGTTCAAGTTTATCCTTTCCTTCTCCTATACTAAGAGCATCTCCACCTGCACCTTCAAACTCTTTATTAAACTCGTTTATCTTATTATTTATTGCTTCCTGAGCATTACTGTTTGCGGCATCCAGCGCACTTCCTACACTTGATTTCAACTTCTCTTGAAGTTGACTTTTATCTATTATTGAATGTATTCTCTCGTTTAATAATAATCTTTTATCATCAAAAAAATTTTTAATATTATTATTTACAGTTTCCGTTACTTCATTAATATTTTCCTTTGTAATACCTATAGCTGACATGGTATAACCAACAAGCTTATCTTGATTTTCACCGGTATTTATAGCCTTAAATGCCTCAAGCTTAGCCTTAGCTACCAAGCCTCCCGTATCTACCTCAGCTTCTATATCGGCCTGCATTTGATCAAAGGTCTCTTTGATTGCTGCTCTAAGTCTGTCTTCCAATCCGTCTCTTGCATCTCCAACTTGAGCTATACACCATACTATTTTTTCCTGTATTGGAGTTTGAATGGATGTAATAATCGTTTCAGTAGATGTGTCAACCATATCTGTCACATATATATCCAAAGTATCATTAAAATCCTCTTTCATATCATCCGTATACTCATTCATCTTCTTATACAGCTGACTTGCAGCAGTCTGTGCAACAGCTTGAGCCATACCGCTGAATCTTGATCTCCATACATTCGGATTTTTATAAAGCGGTACCGACTTTCCCGACACCAAGTCATTGATATCCAACGCACTTTCAGTCAATGCCGCCGCAATCAATAATACATTCTGAACTATCGGAACTCCAAATCCTGTCCAGCCTGCTATAGCGGTAGCCATTGCAAAGGTCTCATTTCTTAAAGCACTGTCACTTGTATACGCGTATATTAAATTTAATAAAAGTCTTATACCGAATATTCTTGTTTGTACACCGGACACATTTTCATTCAATTTAGGATTACCAAGAAGTATATACTCCTGCTCAGCTCTGTAAGCTTCATTGTTCTTTTCACTGAAAGGCACTCCCGACAAAGTCTTTTCATTTGTGATACCGCCCTCTTCCCTGTTTGTTGTATAGCAGCTGAACATTGTGGTGGTATATGCCATTAGATATAGCTTGTCTCTTCCGCCTACCAGTATGTCTCCGATTCTGTCAAATCCCGAAACAGCTTCTTTTGAGGCCTTCAAAGCATTGTCAGCCAATTTCTTATCACCGCCACTTTGAAGTGTTTCCATTGTATTTGAATTCATTATCTGTGCCGCCTGAGCACCTATATTCATTACATCAGCTATTCTTACCGGACTTATTTGCACAGGTTCCGGAGTATTATCAACATGTGAGCCGTTAATCATCTCATCTCTCTTGTTTTTCTGCTCCGAATCACCTTCAGTTTTTGTCGCAACACTGTTTCTTTCAAGAAATGCAAAAAGCGGATCTACATAGTACTTTCCGTCTGTATCTGTCATACCGGAAGTTACTGAATCCATATCATAGCACTCTACTCCAATATAGTTTCGCAGTCTTGGATTTATGTATCCAAATTCCGAATCAACTACTTTATATCCCTTTTCCTCTTCGGTAGTTTCAACCACCTTTTGTATCTTGGAAGGGATACTGTTCTCAAAATCCAGGAATACAAGTCTGCTGTCTTCTGTAGGAATATAAGCTCCCAATGTATGTAATGCTTCCTGCTTTGACTCAATTTCACTGTTTGTAGTTAATGTATCCGTATTTGTCAATCCGGATACATATGATATTATGCTGTTCACCCAACCGTCATCCGTATCATCTGAAATAGCCGGATGTATTCCCGCATATTCATATTTTTCAAGATTTGCTATAACCTTATTTGAATAATCTATAGATCTATCAAATATTTTTGTCATTTCAGTGACATAACCTTCAATAACAGCCTTTGTCTTGGTATTATAGTCCTGACGCATATCATTTTTTACACCTGACTCCGCCATATTGCCGATATTGATATCCCAGTTATTGGCTATATCTTTCAGTTCCTTAGCCGATGTTTTAAGTTTTAACAGCTCACCTCGAACACCTTCAGCTTTCTCCTTAAGCCCTGTAAACCACAGATAGTACTCTCTTGCAGTCCTCATTTGAGGTGTAGCAAGAAGTTTAATATCATTCCTAAGATCATTCATGTACTTATCTCTCAAATTGTTTACATTATAGTTTGGACCGAGAGGTGCGCTTGAGAGTTCCGAACTCCCGTAATTGTCAGGTACAACTTCATTTACGCCTGTTTGTGCCCAATCACCTACAAACTTTTTATCATACCATTCCTTGATATTTTTCCAATCATCTTCCAACTCACTTAATTCATTTTCTAATCTTGTAATTTCTGAGTTGTAGTCATTCTCTTCATCACTTTTACTTATATAACTTGCAATTTCACCATTTATTCTTATTTTCTCACTTTCATAATGCTCCTGTGCAAGATTAAACCTTTTAACTACAGTTTGAAATTCATATACCTCAGTCTTATATCGATTATAATAATTCACATAATTGCCGAATCTATTGTAATCTAAAGTGGCATTCCCTCTTGGCGTTGACATCCAATCTCCATATGACAAAGAACTTGTAACCATATGAAAGTCTGTTTTCAATTCACTTATATCATTTTCAAAATTTTCCATTGAATAATGAATATCACCACCTTGTGCATCATTGTTACTGTTACGCCAATATTTATCCTGCTCAAGTTTTGACAGCTTTTCCACCTGTACATATGCCAGTGCATCTCTTGTAGCATATTGAAAATTATTGTCTCCTAAGACATAAATATCATCCTTTATCTCCTTTGGAGTTTTAAAATTACCGGTCGGATTTATCAAATAATCCTCATACTCTCTTGAAAGAGCATATATCCTTAAGCAAAGATCTTGAATGTCCTTTAGCTTTTTTTCGTAATCTCTTTTGTTTTCCAATACCTTTTGCTGATCAGGTAAAGATTTTAAGATATTCATCTTCTCCAAAAATCCATACCCTATCACTGCCGGTGCTCTAAACTTCATATAATCAAGCACCTGTGCCCTAAGCACATTTGCATTGGAAAGATTTGCTCCTGCCGCCTGACTTACCTCAAAACTTTTGTCAGTCAGCTTCATTTGCATAATATCTGAAATTTCGTTTCCACCGCTTCCTGATAATGCAATATCAACAAGCTCTTTTACCAGGCCTTGATCATGCAGTCCGTTGCTTTTTAATGTAGCATCAAAATACACTTCAAGATTTTTCCTTAATTCATTCATATCTTTTGAAATGGCAAATAGCCCATATGTATCCTGAAGAACCGAATTATAATAAGTCAATCCGGCATTGAGTGCCATATCTCCCGCACCCGATACTATATTTCCGGCAAGTATTATTCTGCCGCCATCAACCAAAACAGTGGTAAATATTATAACCACTGTTAAGATAAGTGACATAAATATGGTCAGTGAACCATGTTTGTTATAAAAGATTTTCATATTGTCACCTGCCTGTTCCACCCAGTTTATCTCTTAATGTCTTTAATTTATTTACATAGACATCGACCCTTTCCTTCAAGTTAAATCTCTCTAAAAGGAAATCAATAAGATCTGCACCCAGGTCGATGTCTCTGACAAATTCTGTTGCATTGGAGGAGAATGCATAGCTTGATTCCTTAAGCTCAATATTTTCCGGAACACCTACACTTTTAAGTGCTTTACCCAATCCTTTAGGCAATTTGATGCCGTACTTGATATTGACTTTTACTGTAGGTGTTATTATCCCGGTGAACTCTATATCGGAATCTACACTCAAACCGCTAACCATGGTATATTTATATAAAAGCGTATTCAGTTTTTCTTCAAAACCGTTTCCTATTTCATCCTTACTTCTGAAAAAACCTGCGTAAAGTTCTCTCTCTTTATAATAACTGTCAACACCGTCCGTACCCGGAAAACTCATTACATCTATATCTATACCATTGCTTATCGGTGCAAGATATTTTTCATATCCGGGATATGCTCCGTCTCTTGCAGCTTGCGAGGCAATCTTTGTACCTGCAAACTGTACCAGAGTCTGCTCAAGCTTTAAAAGCCCCAAGATAAGCATTGCAATTATAGTAAATATGAATAACGGATATATTATTGCCGCTTCTACCATCAAAGTACCGCGATTGTTTTCACCTCGCATATCTCCTCCTTGGCTAAATATTTTATGGTGTGCTGTTAGTACTAACGAAACCGCTGAGGCTATCCAGTATTTGGCCAACTATTTCCCTAAGTCTGTCATGAAACAAAGTTGCAAGTGCTATTATGATAACTATAAGTACCATAACCGCAACCATATCAGATGCTCCACGCTCTTCTTTCTTAAAAGCCTCAATAGCTCCGGTAAGTTTCATTGTCTGTGTAATAAAAAACAGATCAATAAGTTCAAACATTTTTTCCATCTTGTTTCTCCTCTCTTTGAAAGTTTTAGTTATGTAAAAGCTTTAGTCGACTTTCAGCTCAAACATCAAAATCTGAGACCGGCAAACATAGGCACCATTATCAAAATAAGTACTCCCAAAAATATAAGTCCTATGGGCATTATCAACTTACTGCTTGCCTTTTCACCCCTTCTTTTTACTTCATGTTTTTTCTCTTCCCAAGCTTCATTGCTCATATCTCTAAGAAAAACAACTACTTCACCACTTCCTTTTTGCAGGTTCTGTATCATCATTGTCGAAAACTTCCTAAGAGACTTTATAGAGCATCTTTCTCCAAAAGTCTTATAAGCTTCCACCTCCTGAATTCCGTTACTAAGTTCCAAGGCGGTGTTTCGCATTTCCTGATATAGAATACCTTCATTTGTGGCTGCCACCTTTGTCCATGCCTCTCGTATAGGTACACCTGCATTTACAAGCAAAGTAAGCTTTGAGAGCATTCCCGGATAATCTTTTAAAAGCTCATCCCTTCTTGAGTTTATCTTGTCATTTAACAATTCATCCAAATACCATATCATCATTGCGCTTACCGCAACTCCGGCTATTACCAGTTTAAAATTACCGCTTATTCCCGTTATCATAAACATAAGTAGTGTAAGCACTATTCCGAATGTAATCTGTCCGCCTCGCAGTATATAAAAATAATACGGTCCGTATTGTTTTCCATATATTTCTGAAATAAGCTTTATCTTTCCTTTGGCATTTTTACTGTTCATATCAAAATGTATCAGCTCCATAAGTCCAAATCCGATATAATATATGTCAGACATCGGGTACTCTCCATCCGGTATTCCCGATAATATATCCACAAATTTTTTACTGAATCTGAAATGTAAGTAGAGTACAAACAATGCAAATATTGTTACCAATATCATTACTATCATATTTTTACATCCTTATATTCACTATCCTTCTTCCCATCATATAGGCTCCTGCAAACAATCCTATGGCAAATATCTTTACCATTACTGTAAAAGCCGTATTTGCCGCCGCAGACATAGTTCCCATTCCGCTAAGTGCAAGCATTATTACAATGGGCATTACCATCATAATATTTAATTCATTTTCTTTTTCAGTAAGAATGGTCTTGATTTCCATCTCAATTTCTATCTTGTCATTGATTATCTTTCTGCTGTCCCATACGACCTGCTTAATATCTCCGCCCTGTCTAAGCCCCGACTCAAAGGTGGTCGCAAAGCTTGCCACATCATCAAGTCCGCATCTATTTGCAAAGTCCTTTAAGAGATCCTCAATAATTATATTATTTGTCATCCCGGCTATTATTATTCTGGTTTCATTTACAATATCTGATTTTTCTCCATAAAGACTTAATAGGTCTTGATAGCTTTCTGCAAATGCCTCCATGGTATTCTTCCCTGATGAATAAGATGTTGTAAGTGCCTCAAGCAGATCTCTAAATTCAACAAGCAAATCTCTTTGTCTTTTTTCTTTTCTGTATTTTCTAAAAAAATGTATAGCAGGGATTCCACAGATAATTCCTGATATTAAAGAAACACTGAATACTCGAAAGAAGACCATAATTACTACAAAGCCCAGTACAAATCCCAATGAAAAACCTATAATATAATCAATCCACTTCATATGATAGATATGGTAGTCATCGGCATTTCCCATAAGACCGTGATTTTCTATATAAATATCCGACTTACTCTTTAGTATTCTTTTTATCATCAAATAACTCCTTTATATCCCATGAGTTTAAGTTTAAATGTATTCTTTAAAGGATTCTTTGTTCTCTTAAGCTCGCCTACTACCTTATCCATTGTGCTTTCTTCACTTTCCTCAAATACATACAGAGGATTTAGTTCTATCTCACCGTCTTTTAATCCCATAACTTCCGATATCTCCATAGTCTTTCTGCTATGATCTCTAAGTCTTGAAAGATGTATAATTATATCTACCGCAGAAGATATCTGCTGACGAATAGCTTCCAGAGGCAGCCCTTCCGCACCCATAAGTACCATAGTCTCCATTCTACTGAGCATATCTTTCGTAGAATTGGCATGTCCTGTTGAAAGAGAACCGTCATGTCCTGTATTCATTGCCTGTAACATATCCAGTGTCTCAGCACCTCTTACCTCTCCGACTATAATTCTTTCAGGTCTCATTCTTAGAGATGTCTTTATAAGATCCCTTATTGTAATCATTCCCTTACCTGAGGAGTTGGAGTTTCTCGTCTCAAGTTTTACAAGATTTTCTATACCGACTATTTGAAGTTCGGCAGAATCTTCTATTGTGATGACTCTTTCTGTTTTCGGAATATAATTAGATAAGGCATTTAGAAAAGTGGTTTTACCGCTTCCTGTACCTCCGCTTATAAACATATTGTATTTTGCTTTTACCAATGTTTCTAAAACCTTGGCTATTTGTGGTGTAATGGATTTATATTTTATGAGTTGCTCCACCGTCATAGGTGTCTTTGAGAATTTACGAATAGTTAAAGTAGGTCCTTTTAATGCTACCGGAGGTAAAACCACGCTCACTCTTGATCCGTCCGGAAGCCTTGTGTCCACAATAGGATTTGATTGATTTACCTCTCTACCGGCTCTTCCTACAATACGTTGTATTATATCCTCCAGTTTTCTTTGGCTGTCAAAACTTTGTTTCAACTTTTCAATCTTTCCGTTTCTCTCAATAAAGATTTCATCCGTACCGTTTATCATAACCTCTGTGATATCATCATCCTTTATAATCATATCAAGAAGCCCCAGACCTCTTATTGATGAATAAAGCTCATCTGTTAAATTTACTCTTTCTTTGATTGAAATATAGACATCGCCCAATTGCTCACTGACCAGCTTTTCTATTTTTGAATAAAGCTCTTCGTCCTTTAACCTGCTTAAATCGAAATATTTAGATATGTATTCTCTCGCTTGATATAAAAAAGCTTTTCGTTCCAAATCGTTCATACTGCTCTCCTTTAAACATAATATACAATTATATCTAATCCATTCTACGTAATAACTACAATTTGCAAAAAAACTTTATGACACGATTATATCGGCCTAACAGTTTGGTGTCAATATAGCTTTTCCATCTTTGTGAATGTTTTTTTCTCATACCTTAATTTATTGTCTATACTATATAAAAACATGTTGTAAATTTTGGTGCTAACTTCTAAAAAAGCATGCTCTTCCGTAAGGAAACCTTAATAATTTTTGACATGTAATACCTGATTAGTACAGTACATTAATATGCTATAATACATATAAACACGGAGGTTAAGATGAATTTAATATTTGAACTTACTAATGAGCAAAGAAAATATCTGGGGCTTAATCCTGTAGAAGAGCACTGGGAACTTGTAAAGTTTGATGACAATATTTATCACTATTTTGAAGGTGATACTATTAAAAAAGAGATAACAGTCAGTGAAAACTATTATCATGAATCTGAACTAAATGAAAAGACGGCAGAAAACCGTACAATGATACTTCCAAAAACTAAAAGAGGTAAAATTAAAAAGTTTAATTATACTGCAGTTCAATCTTTTTCACCATTTGGAACTTATTTTACCTTTTCTACAGATCAGGTTATTATTGCAAACTATACTACGCAAAGGACTTACTATTCGGAAAGCTTTCCGAAAAGTGAAAATATCACAATTGATGATCTGAAAAAATGGCTGGATAAATGGATAGAGGAAACTACTGAAGAAGATTTAAAAGAAATAGAAGAATTTAAAAACACAAAAAGAAAACATTGCAAATTCAAAGAAGGTGATTTCTTTGCTTTTAAGCTCTCAAGAAGAGAGTGGGGATTTGGCAGAATTTTACTTGATGTCGCCAAGCTGCACAAGGATGAAAATTTCAAGAAAAATAAAAATTACGGCTTAGCACATCTTATGGGAAAGCCTTTAATAATCAAAGTCTATCATAACATAAGTGATACCAAAAATATTGATTTGGAAGAATTATCAAGGTGCCATGCTTTGCCTCCACAGGCTGTTATGGATAATATTTTTTACTATGGTGAAGCCGTTATTTTAGGAAATTTACCTTTGAGGCCGGAAGAAAATGATATGTTTATTTCAGTCAGCGAAAGTATAAGCGCTACAGATCCCGATATTGCATACCTACAGTATGGACTTATCTATAAAGAAATTCCTCTGTCCGATTATCTGAAGCTTATCAAGGAATTAAACATAGGTCCTCAGACTCTCAGAAGAGAAGGCATCGGTTTTGTAATAGATACTTATAAATTAAAAGAGTGTATCGAAGCAAAATCCAATTCTCCGTTTTGGGAGAAATACAATAAAAAGAATGTGCCTGATTTGAAAAATCCTGATCACATAGAACTCAAAAGAAAAGTTTTTAAAGCTTTCGGACTTGATGCGGATAAGAGTTATGATGAGAATTTGAAGGCAGAATCACATTTCAATGATGAATTGGAAAAAGGATATGCGGATATGCAAGCCGGAAGAACGAAAAATGTGAATGAAGTCTTTGCAGACATTCGAAAAGATTATGGTCTATGATATATTAAATAAAATTATCTAAACAGTCTTACAGAGATTTGAGAGAAAACTTTGAGTATATTGCTTTTGATTTACAATCACCCACTGATTTGTTTATTTATATTAAATCCTATAATATAGATTTCAAAAGAAAAGTTTTGAATTATAATATAAACTATCAATTTATGAGAATACTCCAAATGCTACTAAAAAAATATCCTGACAAAACCACAAAGCTAAAATGCCTTGTATTTGTCAGGATATTTTTATTTTGTACTATGTACTCCAAGTTTCTTGGCAATATAAGCATATTCGGACACCTGCTTTGCAGTCTGATCTATAGCATTCTGTATACATGTATATGCCCTGTATACATTCATCATGCTTAGAAGTGCTATATATGCCGCAATAAAAATCATAAGTATGTTTGCTCCTTAGTGTGGTCAGATAAAACTGCTTAACTCAAGACTATTTATCCGGAATATTTTAATAGGCTTTTTTATCAATCTTCCAGTAGTCATCTAAGCTTATCAATGTCTCCATAGAAGCTGTTGTTGATTTTTTCAGCTTTTCATAGTTTGCTTCCATAGTCTTTGCTTCAGCTTCATCCGACATATCTACAGGTCTTAAACCCCATACTGCCATTCCCATTCCGTAGCCTTGGTTATCATCGGCAGGATTTGAACCGGCACCTTCAGGACTGAAGTAGTAATATGCTATATATTTACATCTAACCAACTCTGGGGCATATGTATTTGAAGGATCCTTTCTTGTTACATCTATATGCCCTTCCTCTTTTATAAAATCGATACCGTTGTAGGTAACCTTTTCACTATTATCTACAATCAATTCATACTGTTGGTCAGAATGCATTTTGTACATTCTTCCATCCTCTAAAAAATCCTCCCATATACCCTTCAACCCTTTTAAGATTCCTGGTATTTTTTCCAGATCTTCACTGTATTCTACATGCCATATTTCTTCTGCAGATGTTTTATCAGTACATTCACGTTGATAAAAACAGGAAGCAAGCTCACCTTTATTTTCATCAAACCCTAATGTAATCCCACCTGCCGGAAAAAAGCCAGCTTTTGGGAACTCACGGTCTGCCATAAGGTCCATTCCGCCTATAGTTCCAAGTGTAACACCATATTCAAACTCCTTTTTCTTGGCAGGTTTTTGTTTGGTTTCTTCAACCTTACTTTCTTTTGCAGTAGTTTCACCGGTTGCAGTACTGCCTGTACTTTTGTCAGACTTACCACATCCGGTTCCGATAATACTTGCTGTAGCCAATACACCGATAAGCAACATTTTTTTTACATTTTTCATCTTCTTAACTTTCGCCTAAAAGGCATCCTCCCGATTATATTAAAAGAGCAGGAGAAGCTTTCCTTCCCCTGCTCCCGATAATTTTATATTTCACCTCGATATAAAGTATCGAATTATTTTACCCATCTTCCTGAAGCATCAAGTCTATAGCCGTCTGCGGTAGTGGTATTGCTTAGCATTGCTCCTGACGGGCTCATATAGTACCAATCATTTCCTGACTGTACCCAGCCTGTAGCCATAGCACCTGAAGGGTTCATGTAATACCAGTCATTTCCTGACTGTACCCAACCTGTAAGCATTGCTCCGCTTGCATTAAAGAAGTACCAAGTTCCGTCTATTTGTCTCCAGCTTGTAGCAATATGTCCCTCTCCGTCAAAGAAATACCATATGCCGTCAACCTGCTTCCATGTATTAGTTACATAGCTTCCGTTAGACTCTTTATACTTCCATCCTCTATCAGTGTTTTCCCAACCCTGAGATGATGTATTTGCAGATGAACCCATATCTACATAAAAGTAGCCTACTTTATTTGCATTTTCCTCTTTTAAATAGTTTCCGGTAAAGTAAACCGGACTTATAGAATTATCACCTGTAATTTTGTAAAAAGCGATTATAATATCCTGTCCGGTATATCCTTTATATGTACTTCTCTCTAAGACCGGTTTACCAACATTATAACCATTTATTGTAAGTGGTGAATACTCTGTTGCTTTTTCCAGAGCCAATGTAGGAGCTGCAAAAGCCGAGTTTTTGTAGCCAAACATAATAACATTATTTTCTTTATTAATTGCACCTGAAGGATCATAGAAATATGTCTCCATATACTGTGAATCACCTTTATTTATACTTAGAACAGCATCTTTTGTAATAACCGGCATGGTTATCTCTGTTCCAAGTGGTGAGGTCCAAGTGTAAGTCCTTCCCGTATCTCCGCTCTTTATTGTGACATCAGGATTGCTTGACGTAAAAGCAAATGCATTAAAGCACATAATCACTGAAAAAGCAGCTGTTAATAAAAATAGTTTCTTCATAAGTACTCCTTTCAGCTCTACCCTCCTTACTTATCATACCTATATCTCACTTAGTAACTAAAACAAGTCACCGCTGAGATATCTATGAAAAAGAAAGTGATACAGCTAAAAAATATATTTTCTAATAGTTTATAAAACTATAGAATACAATTATATACTTCGGGTCTTTATTTGTCCTTACTTACACATACCTACATTTTTCACACAAAGGACTATTTTATAATATTTCTTTTCAACAAACTTTATATGCCGATTATATACAGGCATGTTTTTTATGTCAATATTATGCTCTTTATATTAATATAAAATTAAAAAACACTCCCAATCTCTCGGTCGGGAGTGCCTTCGTATTAATTAAACAGCTTTTACTGAATCTTCTTTATATGTAACTTTCTTTATTATAAAGAGTACTCCAACCATCAATGCTACAGCTATTATAAGTGATATAACAACATTCTTTACAAAAGCCGCTATTATATAGCTTACGAATGATACCGCTGCAACTAACATTGCATATGGTAACTGTGTATTTACATGGTTGATATGATTTGACTGTGCTCCTGCACTCGCCATGATAGTAGTATCTGAGATAGGTGAGCAGTGGTCACCGCAAACAGCACCTGCCATACATGCTGAGATTGAAATGATCATCATCTGTGAATCTTTTCCTGCAAATACGGCAACAACTATAGGTATAAGGATACCGAATGTTCCCCATGATGTTCCTGTTGAGAAAGCCAGACAAACCGCTACTACGAATATAATTGCCGGAAGGAGTAATTGCATACCGTTAGCTGAGTGCTCCATCATTGTAGCAACAAATTCCTTTGCTCCAAGTACATCTGTGATAGACTTTAATGACCATGCAAATGTAAGGATAAGAATTGCAGGTACCATTGCTTTAAATCCTGCAGGTAAGCAATCCATACATTCTGTAAACTTAAGTGATCTTCTTGCTATATAGAATGCCAATGTGATAATAAGTGCTACAAAGCTACCCATTGAAAGTCCTACTGAAGCGTCACAGTTTGAGAAAGCTTCAACGATGCCTGCACCGCTGAATATTCCACCTGTATAGAGCATTCCGATAACGCAGCAAATAATCAATGAAACTATAGGGAAAAGCATATCTATAAGCTTACCGTCTTTATGCTCTCCTCTGTCAAGGTCTTCAAACTTCTCTTCTCCGGTTGTAAAGAGATCACCCTTCTTTGCATTCTCTTCGTGGAGTTTCATAGGGCCGAAGTCAAACTTCCAAAGTGTAATAACAAGCATCATTACGATTGTAAGAAGTGCATAGTAGTTAAAAGGAATTGCCTTTACAAAAAGTGCAAATCCGTCTTCACCGTCAACGAATCCTGTAACTGCTGCAGCCCAAGATGAAATAGGTGAAATGATACATACAGGAGCCGCTGTAGCATCTATCAAATATGCGAGCTTTGCTCTTGAAACCTGATGCTTATCTGTAACAGGTCTCATAACGCTACCTACTGTAAGACAGTTGAAGTAGTCATCGATAAAGATAAGACATCCGAGAAGGATTGATGTAAGCTGAGCTCCTACTCTGGTCTTAATTCTCTTTGATGCCCATTTACCGAAGGCATCCGAACCGCCGGTCTTATTCATAAGGGCAACAACCATTCCCAAAATAACAAGGAAAATCAAAATACCTACATTGTAAGCACTGGATAAAACCGAAACAAATCCTTTTTCAAAAATGGTCTTCATTGTTCCTTCAAAGTTAAATCCTGATGCCAAAAGTCCACCGAAGATAACTCCGATTGCAAGTGAGCTATATACTTCCTTGCTGATAAGAGCAAGTACAATAGCTATAAGTGGTGGTACAAGTGACCAAAATGTTGCATACAGTGCCGGCTTAGGTGCTTCAGCTTCAGCTCCATACACTATCATCGGACACATAACTAAAATTAAGATTGCTAAACATAGCAAGTATGATTTTTTATTTCTAAAAAATCCGGGATTATAAGTGTCATTACCACTATTCATACCTTTTCCTCTCTTTTACATTTCTATTCCGACACGGGCTCTTATACCCTTGTCAAACGGATGCTTAACCTTTTGAAAGTGTGTCAGATAATCAGCAAGTTCTACTATCTCATCCTTAGGATTTCTTCCGGTCATAACCACTTCCAGATTTTTCGGGCGGGATTTTAAAAAATCTGTCAGTACATCATGCTCCACCATATTAAGATTATAAGCATCTATTATCTCATCCATAACTACCATATCAAACTGCTTATCGATAGCCAGATGAATAATTTCTTTTAAATGATTGGTGAAAAACTCTTTAGCAAGAACCTTTTCTTCATCAGTCATATTGAATGTAAAACCGAAATTGCTTTTTTTTGTATACAATTCAATGTTTTCTATATTTCTTAGTACCTTAAGTTCGCTTGAAGTATCACTTTTTAAAAACTGTGAAAACAGGACTTTTCTACCACTACCTGCACATCTCACTGCCAAGCCTACCGCTGCAGTTGTCTTTCCTTTACCGTCGCCTTCGTATACATGAATAAGTCCTGTCATAATATCTCCTTTACTTACCTAAGCCTCTTCTTAACATCTCCGTAACTGCAAATGTAGCTACATCATCCGCAAACTTACCGGTTCCAAATCCTGCATCATAACCAAGCTCTTTAGCCAGCTCATGTGTGATTCTTGCACCTCCGCAGATAAGCACATATTTATCTCTAAGCTCATCAGCTTCCAAAAGTTCCACAAGATTTGTAAGATTTTTTATATGAATATCTTTTTGTGTAACTGTCTGTGACACCAAAAGTACATCTGCCTTCAGCTCTCTTGCCTTCTCTATGAACTCTTCGTTTGCTACCTGTGAACCTAGGTTATAAGCTTCAATCATCTCATATCTCTCAAGTCCGTAATGTCCTGCAAATCCTTTTCTGTTCATTATAGCATCTATACCTACAGTATGAGCATCGGTACCGGTAGAAGCTCCTACCACTACTATTTTTCTGTGGAAGTTTTCTTTGATAAATTCATTAACTTCCTCCATGCTCATAGTTTCTTCTTCGACAGTTTGTACATGAATATTTGTATAATCAACACTATGTACCAGACTACCATAAACCACGTAAAATGTAAACTCTACATCAAGTGACATTCTGTGTGCGATATTCACATCTGAAAGTCCCATCTTCTTTGCAAGTATTCTTGCAGCTTCCTCACCTCTCTCATCGTTCTTGACAGGAAGTGTGAAACTGATCTGAACCTTGCCGTCATTCATGGTATCTCCATAGGCTTTAAGCTTTGTAAGGTCCAGAGTCTTATCAAACTCAACCTTATTAAGATTATATAAACCGCTACTCATCTTTCACCTCCTTTTTCATAAGAGGAATGAATGGGTTGAAGTATACATTATCTTTAACAACGACTCCGTCTAATCCCTTACCTCCGTTAAAAGGTCTCTTTATATCCGCAAAAGTTCCCTTTTCAAGTGTAGCAAACAGTCCGTTTGTTTCTATCTCCGAGAGCAGTGTTGCCGCCTTATTTAAAACTTCATTTGCTCTGTTTCTTATAATACCGTCCTCTTTAAACTCTATCTCATCTCCAAAGTTCTTCATTGTTCTGAAGATATACTGTGCGTTTTCTATAGCAAGCGCTCTGTCAGACATAAAAGGTGTATGTATAGCCTCTGTCATCATTCCCAGAAGATGTATCTTTTGACTTGTTAGTATGGTTACCATATTAAAGAGCGCATCCTGCACATGACCGCGGAAGATATTTCCTGTCATAAACTTTGTAGGAGGCATGTATTTTAGCGGTGCCTTCGGGAAGATTTCTCTTGCCATCTGTGCCTGTGCCAACTCAAATAAGAATCCGTTTTCGACATCCGGTGATATCTCAAAAGCATGACCAAGCCCCTGTTGTGCAGGTGGAAGGCCTGCTTCTATAGCAAACTGCTCATTTAAAAACTGTGATGCAAGTACTGTATGTGCCTCTTCTATAGCATCTGCAGTAGTAAGGTAATTGTCCTCACCCGTATTTATAATAACACCTGCAAATCCGTTTATAACTCTTGAGAAATACTGGTCAACCAGAGTTCTTTGCATATTTATGTCTCTGAAAAGAATTCCGTAGAGTGCGTCATTGAGCATTACATCAAGTCTTTCCATCGCACCCATTGCGGCTATCTCAGGCATACAAAGTCCTGAACAGTAGTTGCAAAGTCTGATATATCTGTTTTCTTTCTCTCCAACCTCATCCAAAGCTTTTCTCATCAGTCTGAAGTTTTCCTGTGTCGCATATGTTCCACCGAAGCCTTCTGTAGTGGCACCATATGGAACATAGTCAAGAAGGCTCTGTCCTGTAGTTCTTATAACGGCGATTATGTCTGCTCCCTGCTTGGCTGCAGCCACTGCCTGTGTTATATCCTCATATATATTTCCGGTAGCAACTATGAGATATATATAAGGTCCTTCCTTATCTCCGAATTTACCCAGATATTCATTTCTCTTGTCAACATTCTTTTGAATTCTTTCCACCATAGCCTTTGCTACAGGTGCAATTGCTTCTTCTATCTCTTTAGATGAATGAATCTTAAGTTTTGATAAATCTATCTCACCCTTATCAATCCCCTGTGCTATCTCAAGAGGTGAAAGTGACAGTTCAAGCATTGCGTTTCCAAGCATAAATGCCGCACCCATCGGAAGAAGTTTATTTTCTACAAGGTGATCAACCACCACATTTGGCAGCGGTACTTCCACGCTGTTTACTCCGTCAATCCCCAAAAGTCTGCATACCGTTCTCTCTACAGCTACTGTAGTATGATCATCAATAAAGGCTTGGACATCCAGTGCAACATTCTTAGCACTGCTTCTGGCTTTAGAGATTAAACTTTTATCAAGTCCAAGTTTACTCATGTGTATATCTCCTATTTCTTATCATGTGATCTTCTGAATCTGGCCAAATCAGCCGGTTCAATTGTCATGGCAAGTCCCTGTTCAAGAGCTGCCACTCCTCCTAAATGCTTTTCTTTCTTTCCCCTGCAAATATCACAATTGCAATGATTCTCATAATGCTCAGGCTCCGTATATGTTGTGATAACTCCCTCATAGTTTCTGAGTATAACCTTTCCGGGGCTCTGTGAAATAACATAATTCGGCATAACAGGTGTCTTTCCGCCACCTCCCGGTGCATCAACTACAAATGTAGGAACGCAATATCCAGAAGTATGACCTCTAAGTCCTTCTATTATCTCGATACCCTTTGATACAGGTGTTCTGAAATGCTCAAGTCCCTGTGAAAGGTCGCATTGATAAATGTAGTAAGGTCTTACTCTTATCTTTACAAGCTCATGAACGAGGTCGGTCATTATATGTACGCAGTCATTTACACCTGCCAAAAGTACTGTCTGGTTTCCAAGAGGAATACCTGCATCAGCAAGTCTTGCACAAGCCTCAGCCGACTCTTTTGTAATTTCGCTAGGATGATTGAAATGTGTATTGAGCCAGATCGGATGATATTTCTTAAGCATATTTACAAGCTCAGGTGTAATTCTCTGTGGCATAACAACAGGTGTTCTTGATCCTATTCTTACTATCTCAACATGCTCTATTTTTCTAAGCTCTGATATAATGTATTCAAGCTTTTCATCGCTGATAAGCAGTGCATCACCGCCTGAAAGCAGTACATCTCTTACCTCAGGATGTCTTCTGATGTAGTCAAGGCATGCATCCACCTGTGATGTAGGTACACTTGTATCGTTTTGTCCTGCAAATCTTCTTCTTGTACAATGTCTGCAATACATTGAGCACTGGTCTGTTACAAGGAATAAAACTCTGTCAGGATATCTGTGTGTAAGACCGTGTACAGGTGAATCCGTATCCTCATGTAAAGGATCCGCAAGATCCGCTTCAGCTATATGAAGCTCCGATACTGTAGGTATCGCCTGCTTTCTTACAGGGTCGTTTTCATCCTCAAGATCGATAAGTGAAAGATAGTATGGTGTGATAGCCATTCTAAGGTTTTCCAGACATCTCTTTACACCCTCTTCTTCTTTTTCGGTAAGCTTTACATACTTTTTTAAACTGTCTACATTTGTTATTCTGTTTCTAAGTTGCCATTTCCAGTCGTTCCACTCATTATCGGGAACGTCTACGAACAATCCGTTTTCTCTACTGTTTCTCATCTTTATTTCCCCTTACTTACTGTAAATTACACGTATTTTTTCTCAAAAACTTCTCTGATTGCCGGATTTTCACGAATTTCCTGCAATGTTATCTTGTCATGTCCCTTTGTATATCCGTTTCCTATGATCATATCAATATCTTTTCCTACACCCTCCGCTCCGAGTGCAGCCTTTGTAAAGCTTGTAGCCATTGAGAAGAAGTATACACATCCGCCGTCACGAACAGGAAGGATTGCGCTCATCTCACAGTTATTTACATTTACGCAGCATATCGAAACATCATATTCTCTTCCGTCATTAAGCTCCAAAGCCTTATCAAGTACTTCCACAGGAAGTGCGGCACTTGCCTGGAATGCTTCATGGCAAAGTCCCATCTTCTTTAACTCTTCCACACCTTCTTTGCTATAGTCCATAGCAACTACCTTACCTGTAGGTCCTACTCTCTTCATTGCCTCATAGCAAACAAGCATTCCGCTCTTTCCGGCTCCTCCGAGTACCAGTACACTCTGTCCCGACTGTACAAGCTTTGCTGTCTGTGCAGGAGCTCCGGCTACATCCAAAGCTGCAAGTGCAAGTGGCTCAGGAAGATCATCAGGAAGTTTTGCATATAATGCGCTTTCAAATAATACAGCCTGTCCTTCGATATCCACTCTGTCGATTTCAGGATGGATAGCCTTTATCTTATCAATCTTTAAAGGTGTCATTGAAAGTGATACCAAAGATGCAATCTTGTCTCCAACCTTGATATCCGTATCAAGCTCTTCACCGATATAGCTTACAGTTCCTATAAACATACCGCCTGAACCGGTTACAGGATTTTGCATTTTTCCTCTTTCATTTACTATATCAAGTATCATCTGTCCGATTTTTTCAACATCTTTATTGCAAGCTTCTTCGATCTGTGTAAATGATGCGGAGTCGATATTTAATGAAATAACATCACAGATAATCTCATTTGAATATCTCTTTGTCATATCATTGTCTATCTTCTTTGCCGCCTGAGTTAAAACTCCCTGTGGTTCAATAACTCTGTGAATACCGTACTTGTTTCCCTTTAACATAAGTCCTCCATTATTTTAAACCCAATATTTCTCTTGCTTCAGCCGGTGTTGCTATCTCTCTGCCAAGTTCCTTTGCAAGTCTTACGACCTTTTCTACAAGTTCACCGTTTGACTTTGCCATAACACCTTTACTTAGATATACATTATCTTCAAATCCAACTCTTGCATGACCGCCCATAAGTATCGCCATGGTCACCATAGGAAATTCCGCTCTTCCCACTCCCGATGCTGTCCATGTGGATCCTGCAGGTATACTCTCCACCATAAAGTTTAAATCTCTTGCAGTTCCTGAGATACCGCCGTTTACACCCATTACAAAGTCAAAATGCATAGGTGATTTTATAATGCCTTTTTTATTGAGGCGAATAGCCATATCCACCATTCCCTTGTCAAATACCTCAACCTCGGGTTTTATGCCAAGCTCGTTCATTCTGTTGGCAAATTCTATAATTGTATTTTCGGTGTTTACAAAAATATCGTCTCCGCCGAAATTACATGTTCCGCAATCAAGTGTTGCCATCTCGGGACGAAGTAAAGTAGGTGCGAGTCTCTCTTCATTGCTCATACCCACCGCTCCACCTGTTGAAGGTTGAATGATAACATCAGGTAATTCTTTTTTTATAGCGTCAATACATTCTTTAAATCTTTCCGCGCTCTGTGTAGGTGTACCGTCATCCTCTCTTACATGAAGATGTATAATAGCGGCTCCGGCATCGTAAGCCGACTTTGCTTCTCTTACAATCTCTTCCACTGTATACGGCACATTCGGGTTTTGTTCCTTTGTAACCTCTGCACCGCATATACATGCCGTAATAATAAGTTTATCCATAATATATTCTCTATTTATTGTTTCTTTGTCTGTCTTTTAATACCACACAGGTTCCGCTTGCTCTGCATACCACTACAGGCTCTTCCAAAACATCACATGCCGAATCATTGATATCTGTTCTCGGTGTAATAACCTTTCTTGCCTCAAATACCATCTTTCTTGATGTATTTCCCACAGAAACGATTTCACCTGTCGCTTCGATAAAATCTCCTGCATGAACAGGTGCCAAAAACTCTACACTGTCATAAGCTTTAAAAAGTCCCTCATCACCGTCATTGATAATCAAAAGCTCAGTTGCCACATCTCCGAATAAACCAAGCATTCTTGCTCCGTCTACCAATTCACCGCCATAATGTGCATCATGAGCGCTCATACGAAGTCTGATTGTTGATTTAACCATATTATATTTTCCTCCTCACGTAGATAAGTCTTCTTATCCTTTTTTATGTATATATATTACAATAAAATTAATATTTTTATCACTGACTAAATGTATATAAAAAAATACAAGTTAGTGGACAAAATGTCTATTTGGTATAATTTGTTTTTGGGACATATTTTTATAAGTAAATTCTTTATAAAATATCAACTATATTCATATTAAAAAAGATATAGATTACATACAATTTATTTATGCAATCTATATCTTTATATTTTAAAAATATCAATCAAAATAATCATTAAGAATCAAGGCCATGGACAAATCCAGTCTCTCATAGTAATCATCAAAGTTAAAACCTGTAAGATCTTTAATACTGTCCATTCTATTTATAAGGGTATGTCTGTGTATAAAAAGTCTTTTTGCGGCTCTGGTTACATTACCGTTTTCCTCCAAGTAAAATCTTATAGTCTTTATATAATCACTGTCAGACTCTCTGTCTTTATCAAGCAGCAGCCTTAATACCTTATTTTCCTTTGAATAGAGTGTATTTGTTCTGTATATTGAATATAACTTTTTAAGAAATGACATATGATCATACAGACATGTGCCTCGTATAGCTCTGACACTGTGCAAGGTCTGAAGCGCCTCCATACAATGTTTCATTGCAATATCCGGACTGTTATTATCTGTAAGCATATCTGCCGTAGCAAATAGATTCAATCCTATCTTATTTGAGAGTCTTATAAGTAATACCTGTATTTCAGCCAACAAATCCTTAAGCTTTGTCATACTCTCAAGACCTATACAAAATGTCATTTGCACTCCCTTTTCAAAATGACAAATATATGTATCACAGCTGAATACCACCAAAGAATTTATATTTTCAAAGGCCTCCTTTATATCAGGTCCTACTTCATTATATACATTTACCGACGAAACCGTCAAAACTGCAATCTCATTTTCATTTCCGATGCCTCGAAGGAGACTTTCTTTAAGTTTCTTTTTCAGCTTCGGGTAAAAATAATTATAGTCCAGATAGCTTTGATTTCCGAGTACCGACTCTCTGTTTATCTCACTTATCAATGTCTTTAAAACTTCTGAAAAGGAAAAACTTGCCGGCAATTCAAGTACAGGAAATTTGTATTTTCTGGCAGACTCAAGTATATAAACCGGTATACTGTCCACATAATATCCGGTCTGTACCATAAGTCCGACCACTCCCTTGGCTTTCAGTCTCTTTATCAAATTAAAGTATCTTGTATAATCAGCCAGATCAAATCCGGTTGTTATGAGAAGTTCACCGCTTCCAACCATATCAACAGAGTCCAAAATTTCCTGAACATTTACCCAGCTGATTATATTTCCGGCACTTTCCCTTCCGGTTATAAGTTCCGTTCCCGGAAAGAAATTATTCTCAATAATGTCTCTAACAGTAAGTGGCATAATCCGGCCTTTCTAGTTTATTTCCCTTAAAATATCCATAAGTTCTTCCTGCAATCCTAAAAGTCTGCAAATCATAAGTGCCTCTTTTGGAGGCTGTGCCTGCTTTTTTACTTTAAAAATACCGTAGTTCATAAACTGTGCAATTGCTGTGATCTTTGCATCATCACTTGACTTTGTAAGAAGCGCTTTGGCTATTTTATCTTCTGAAGCTCCCTGTAATCCCCTTACCTGGTAATGGCTTCCCGAAAGCTCGGCAACATGATCAAAATGTGTTACCAAAAGACTTATTGCTCTTTTTTTATTTAAAAGCGCTACAAGCCCTCTCACTATACTCTCACCTTCTTTAGGATTTGTTCCTCTTGCAAACTCATCCAATATTGCAAATATATATTTACCTTCAATCTCATTCAAAAGATTTTTAAGCTCCACTATCTGTGCGCCGAAGCTTGATAATCCCTTATCTACCGACTGTGACTCTTCGGATATTATAACTATTTCATCAAATAAAGGAATACTTGCAACATTTGCATATACAAAGAATCCACATAATGCAAGATATGTATTAAGCGCTACCGTCTTTAATGTAACACTCTTTCCGCCCATATTTGCACCTGTAAGCACTGTCGTACCTATTGTCATATCTATGGTTATAGGTGTAAATTTAAGTCCTTTTTCTTCCAATATATCACAGATAAAAGGATTTGTTGTTTCTTCCAATACAAGTACATCTTCAGTGATCTCCGGTAAACATGAAGGATACAGCTTTGCCACCCTGTATTTTTCCAAAAGTAAATCAAGTCTGCCTATTACATCTATATTTTTTAATGCTCTGTCAAAATAGGGTCGCAGTTTTACAGAAAGGTCTTCCCTTATCTTTCTTTCTTCTCTTTCTTCTTCCACAGTTGCTGCAAGTCTTTTATCCTTAAGCTCTTCAAAAGCTGTATCACTCTCCTGCATTTTGATTTCTATCTCATGTTTTTTTCTTCTGATTTCTTTCAGTTCATCTGAATAGTCGTCATATATTGCAAATGTAGGTATTCTTCTTTTATCCGGATCAAGTATGTCCACAGCCTCACTTACAGACTCTATATTAAAACCTGTTAATCCTATTTCGCCTGAGACTCTTTCAATAAGAGGTTTAAGTTTTTCCATATGCATCAAAAGTGTTTTTATCTCAAAGAGCTCTATGTCAGACAATGTATTTTCTCTTCCGAATTTAACGGAGCCCCTCACATCTTTTATTTGCATAAAAATTCTTCTTATGGCATTAACATCTGATTTGACAGTATCATATTTTTGATACAGTTCATTCAAATTTTCAAGTTCTTCATTCAGTAAATCCTTTTCGCCCCTTCCAAACGGAGTTATATTTTTTATAAGCTCCGTTCCGAAAGGAGTTGCAGGCAACATTTTGCTTTTTATATATTCAAAGCCGATATTTTCTCTTTGACAAAATTCCATGCTACCCCCTATGATTGCTTTCAATATTTATAACCGGTAAATCTGTACACTTTTGCATATATGCTAAAAATTTTTCACTGTCATAGTGATGTCCGTAGGCTGAAAAAGGATTTATTGTAATCGCCACTATATTTATTGCCTCAATACATGAAAATATCAAACCTCTTTGTCTGAGTTTTTCAAAATTTTCATATTTTATCAAAATTCTTGAACCGTCAAAAAACACAAGTCGTTTTCCCTCAAGTTTTACATTTGATAACAGCAAAGAATTTATCATGGCATCGCTTAGCGCACCGTTTACAAATATACTCTCTACTTCACTTTCCTTTGCCCATACCTCTCTAAGCTCAATCTTTTTATCAGTCTTTTTTATAGTATTACCTTCTATTATGTAATACTTATCACCGTAATTTTCTCTGTTAAAATCATTCGGAAGATCAAGCTTATATTCCGGAAGTGAAAAAAGCATAGATGTATATATTGTATCCCTGACAGTCTTTTCCATATCAACACTGTATGAAGCACCGCTTGAAAGTATTGCCACATTACTTACCTTCCCTGTAGCAATACTTTTTCTCTCCAAGGCTCCATCTATCAAGATCTTTCCCTTGCTGTATTTTTTAAAGCTCTCACAAACTGTTGCCATTTGTGTAGCAATAGACGGACCTGCTATTTGTACAAAGCCGTCACTCAGGGCTTTGATTATTATTATTTCTCCAAGCGGAGTATATATTCCGGTACTCTCTACTATTTCTTTTGTTATATCACAATACTTTATCAAATCTCTTGCTGTTGCGATATAATCTTCCTTATAAACATATATCTCCGGCTTTTTGGTATTGGTTACCAGATCAAGTTCTTCACCGTCTCTTCCTATGGATGTAAGCAAAATACTTTCATTATTATTATGAAGTTTTTTTATTACCTCATTTAATACTGTGGTCTTTCCTGCATTCTTACACATTCCGATAAAAGAGACTCTTTCTTCATCCTTTATCAAATCATAGATATCCATTATTCTCTACCCTTTATAGGAAGCTGTGCCAAGATTATGGCGGAAAACATAAGTATTGCTCCAAGCATCTCACGACTTCCCAACATTTCCCCCAATATTATCCATGCAAATATCGCACTGAACACACTCTCCAGACTCATCAAAAGACTTGCAATACTTGGTCTTACATATTGCTGTCCTACATTTTGCAATGTATATCCGCATGCACCGCTGAAAATTCCTACAAATAAAAGTGCGGGCATTGCCTTAAATATCATATCTGCAGACGGTTTTTGGGCAGCAATCATCACAATACTTGAAAAAATTGCCACCACCAAAAATTGAAATATAGACAAATCCAAAACGTCCACTTTTTTTACAAAATGAGCCACCGTTATTATCTGAAGGGCAAATAAAAATGCGCAGAATAAAAGAATTGCGTCTCCGTACTCTAAATTAAATCCGTCATGTATACATAGTAAAAAAAGTCCTGCAACACTAAGTACAACACTTATCCAAAGTCTAATTCCTTCTTTCATCTTAAAAAATATAATTGAAATAATCGGAACGAAAATCACGTACAATGCGGTGATAAATCCGGCTTTTGACGCATTGGATTCTTTTATACCTATCTGCTGCATAGCGCTTGCAATGAAAAGAAAGAATCCTGAGCATAGTGAAGCTATGATTAATGTCTTATTATAAGACTTATTTGTTGTATGTCTGTTTGAACTTTTTTTACTCTTAAAAAAACATACTACAGGAATCATTGCAATAAAGGATATCCAGCTCCTTATTGCCAAGAATGTATAAGCATTTACATATCTTGCTCCTATACTCTGTGCTGAAAAAGCCGATCCCCATATCAAAGCCGCGAGCAACAGCATAAATACTCCGAGAGCATTTTTATTTTTTGACATATTGACCCCCATTGTTAAAATAGTAAATTTGCACTACTTATCTTATTATATCCCAATCCGGTTATAAAAAAAAGATAAGATTATAACCAAAAAATGTAAAGATTACTTAATATTTGAATTTATTACGCAGTTTATACCTAATATCACGCAATTTATACTTTTTAAAAATATCCTTTCAAGAATATTGTATAATACGCATATGTTAAAAAGTTCAAAGGAACAGGAGATATAAGAATATGAAATTAAATTTAAACAAGAAAGCAATTGCAATTGCTCTTTCATTAGCATTGGCAACACCGATCATATCAGCAACCGCATTACCTACATTAAGTGTTTTCGCCGGAGGTTTTGCATCAAATCCTGCAGTGGCACAGGGACATGCAATTCCTAATACAGACGCTGTTAATATTTCAGGAAATACTGTAGCTGTAGCCCTTGAGGGAACAGGAATCAGTGATGCTGTAAAAGCTACAACTTCTGTTACTATAACTAATAATGCAGGATCTGCAATAGTTACCGCACCTGCTCTTACATGGACAGGCAGCGCAGGCGCTTGGACAGGATTCAGCTTCCAGCTCCCTGCAAACTGGCAGACACTTTTCCACAACTCAGAGCAGATGGGTGTTAAAGTATCTTCAACTGTAGGTTCTTCAACATTTAATGCTACAGCAAATAAAATCGTAAATGACGATACACAGATAAGCGTTGAGATTCCTGCAGCAGGTGCTACTACACTTTCTGCAAAGGTTACAGGAGGCTCATTATACTCTAATACAGTTGCTAAGAGCTTAAACGACTACACATATGAGTACACTGTTGCTCCAAAGGTATCAGGTTCTATCACAGCTGCAGCTGCAAACGCTATATTTAATGCAAGCTCAAATATAGTAGCTCTTTCAAATGCAACTGCTACTCCTGACGCTTCGGGAAACTTTACACTTACTCTTCCTTCAGGAAAAAACGTTCAAAACCTCGGTGCAAATGATGCAATCTTTGTAAGAAGAAAAGCAAAGAACTCAAATGCACAGTATATCTTCATAATAGACAGAGTTACTACAACTACAACTGTTGCACCTGCTGCACCTGCTGTTGCTACACCTTCAACACCAAGAGCAACATCTTCTACAGCAACAATAAAGCCTACGACACCATCTAATTCTATAATTGCTACAGGCTCAAACTCAAGAAAGAGTTCAGGCGGTTCAAGTTCAGGCGGCAGTTCAGGCAGACGTTCTTCAAGCAGCAATTACACTGCTACAACTCCAAGTCAGACACCTGCAGCTCCAAGTGTAACACCTGCAGCTCAGAATACAGCAGGCGATGCCACAAAGGCACCTTCACCTGTAGGTCCTTCTGCAAGAAAGAACACAAGAGGAAAACTTAATGTTCCTAAGACTGCCGATGCTTCAGACATGACAGGAAGCGTAATGATGCTCTTCGGCTCTTTGGTAGCTATGGGAATGGTTGCCGGAGTTACAAAGAAAAAAGAAGACTGATAAATATTTATACATCCCTCTTTAAAGGCAATATATATCTAAAATAAAGGATATATATTGCCTTTTATTTTTTCTGATATTATAATTCATTTGTATTTTGTTATGGAGAAATATATGAGACGAAAAAATACTACGCATGAAATGATGATGGGCTATATGGCCGGTGCTCTATTAGAACTTATGCTTGAAAAAGATTATACAAAAATTTCAATCGGTGAGATTGCCAAAAAAGCCGGTGTGGACAGATCATCATACTACAGACATTTTAAATCTAAGGAAGATATTATATCATTCTTTTTTGATATGGTTTTAAAAGAATCACTTGAAGGCTATACAAATCTTTCAAGTATTGATTTTACACTGTATATACATTCAATATATACCGCTTTTTTTAATTACAGAAAAGAAATTTTACTTATTCATTATGCTAATCTCTCATTCCTGCTTTTGGATGTGCTTTCAAAGAGATTTCAATTCAGTGAACTTGCAAAAGATTTTCCACTCTCAAAACAATATGAGCTTTCTTATATTATAGGTGGAATTTACAATAATCTGATATTCTGGATGAGCCGAGATATGAAGGAAACTCCCGATGAGCTCACAGAGATTTCACTTCAATTCAGAAATGAAGAATCACTTTCTTTACTTAGCTTGAGATAAAAACGGGGCTGTCGCTTTAAATGATTGAATCATCTTGGCGAAGCCCCATTTTGTTATCTAAAATTTACCCTCAAGAGGTTTCATCGCTCTTTCAAGTATGCCGTTCATATAAGCTATTGATATACCATAATTTGTCATTGGTATTGTAGCTTCATTTGCATACTTCATTCTGGCCTTCATCTGGTTTTCATTTAACATGCATGCACCGCAATGAATTATTATCTTGTATTCAGACAGATCTTTTGGAAACTCTCCTCCGCTTGTAAGTTCAAACTTCAACGCATCTTCATCCTGCAAACCTGTAAATTTTCTGACAAGCCTCGGTATTTTCACACTTCCTATGTCTTCACATTGTCTGTGATGTGTACAGCCTTCACTTATAAGTATTTTATCTCCTTCTTTAAGTGTGTCTATAACTCTTGCAGCATTATAAAGATTGTAAAGAGCCCCCTTATAGTTGGCAAATATTATTGAAAATGAAGTTAGAGGTATGTTTTGAGGTATCAATTCATCCACTTCTTTAAACACCTGTGAATCGCATACCACCAAGGCAATATCATTAAATTTTTTAAGTGTTGCTTCTATCTCATCTACCTGGACCACAACAGCAATACCATGCCTGTCAAGAATTTCTCTTATTACCTGCTGCTGGGGTAAGATAAGTCTGCCCTTCGGTGCTGATGAATCTATAGGTGTTACAAGCATTATAATATCACCTTCCTTCATCATATCACCGAGTATGGTCTTTTCTTTCTTTTCTTTTCCAAGAACCTCAGACATCATATCTTTCAGCTTATCTATATTAATATTATTTAATGCGGAAACATATATATCAATTTTTTTCTCTGTTCTTTCTTCATCTGCTATAGAATCACATTTATTTCCTACAACAAGACATCTCTTTTCTTTTATCTTTTCTAAAAATTCAAGCTCATCATCACTAAACTCGCTTCCTGCATCCACTACAAAGAGTATAAGATCGGCTCTGTCTATATATTCCAGACTCTTTTCCACTCTTAAATTTCCAAGACTGCTCCTATCGTCAAGTCCCGGTGTATCCACAAGTACCACCGGACCGAACGGTAAAAGCTCCATACTCTTTTTAACAGGATCTGTTGTGGTTCCGCTTATATCGGATACTATTGCAATGTCCTGTGAGGTTATAGCATTTATCAAGCTTGATTTTCCAACATTACAGCGACCGAAAAGACAAATAGTCGCTCTCTCTCCCATCGGTGTACTATTCATATCAGAACCTGAAATCCCTTGCATTTGTAGTTTCAATTTCATTGATATACTGAATTGCTCTTTCCTTTACCTTCGGATTGCTTACCTTTTCAATCTCCGATTTTATCATCTTCATTCCATGCTCTTTGGTCTGATCGGATGCATAATCGGTCATATATTCACTGAGAGTCATAAGAGCATTCGGATGACAGCAGTTTATAATCTGTCCGCTCTTGCAAAGGCTCATAAATCTGTCACCTGTTCTGCCTTCTCTGTAGCAGGCGGTGCAAAATGAAGGTATATGTCCCATTCCCATGAGCCAGTCCACAACCTCATCCAAAGTTCTTTGATCCGATACATCAAACTGCTCCGAATCTGTAGGTCTGATTTCCTCAGTATATCCGCCGACTGAGGTTCTTGAAGCACCGCTTATCTGTGAAATTCCCACCTTCAAGGCTCTTTCTCTTACTTCCTGACTCTCTCTTGTAGAGATAATCATTCCGGTATAAGGAACCGCTATTCTTATACATGCAATAATCTTTTCAAAAGTATCATCATCAAGTCCGTTGTCAAAAGCATCCGGATCTATATCATCGGCTCTTTTAATTCTGGGTACACTTATAGTATGAGGTCCTACTCCGAATGTCGCTTCCAAGTGTTCCCCATGCATCAAAATTCCTGCAAACTCATATTTATATGACTCCAGTCCGAAGAGTACTCCAAGACCTACATCATCAATTCCACCCTCCATAGCTCTGTCCATAGCCTCTGTATGGTATATATAGTTATGCTTCGGTCCTGTAGGATGAAGGTTCTCATAAGATTCTTTATTATAGGTCTCTTGGAAAAGTATATATGTTCCGATTCCGGCTTCATGAAGCTTTTTATAATTTTCCACTGTAGTGGCTGCAATATTTACATTTGCTCTTCTTATAGCACCGTTTTTATGCTTTATACTGTAGATAGTCTTTATGGATTCAAGTATATACTCAATAGGACTGTTTATAGGATCCTCACCTGATTCTATGGCAAGTCTCTTATGTCCCATGTCCTGAAGTGCAATTACCTCATTCTTTATCTCTTCCTGAGTAAGTTTCTTTCTGGCTATATTTTTATTCTTTGCGTGATATGGACAGTATACACATCCGTTTACACAGTAGTTTGAAAGATAGAGAGGTGCAAACATTACTATTCTGTTTCCATAAAAGGTCTGCTTTATCTCTCCGGCAAGTTCATATATCTTTTCTATGATTTCCTTGTCCTCACAGGCAAGAAGTACTGATGCCTCTCTATGAGTAAGCCCTTTGGCTATAATACCTTTCTCCGTTTTTTTCGGTCTTGCTTTTTCAAGGTATTCTTCTATCAAAGGAATATTGTTTTTATTTTCCTCGGCAAACTTTAATGTCTCCAATATTTCTTCATGGTTTATAAATTCTTCGGCGTTCCTTGATTTTACATCGTATTTAAACATTTATAATCTCCTCTTACTTTTGCAACTCCGTAACCTATATTGTTGATTCTGTTGGTAATACATCCGATGCAGTGAGCGGCTTCATCTCCTGTACATACTTTTCCGTCATATAGTTCATATTTTTTTCTTGTTTTTAACGGTGAAAGATTCGGCATCACCACATTTGCACCTGCAAGTATTCCCTTCTCTCTCCCCAGATTGTCCAATGTACTTAAAGAAGTCGTTGCCGGTATTAGCATATTCGGTCTCATTATTCTAAGAATAGCTATTAAAAATAAAGTCATTTGAATACTGCCGCTTTTTTCGTCCTTAAATGCAGTATCATGATGTGGTATAAAAGGTCCTATACCGCACATCTGCGGTCCGAATTCTTCTATAAACTTTAAATCCTTAGCCAATGTAAAAGAGCTTTGATACGGTGAGCCCACCATGAATCCGCATCCTACCTGAAATCCGATATCTTTTAAAGCTTTAAGACAGTTCATTCTGTGCTCGAATGACATCTGTTTTGGGTGAAGTTTCTCATAATGTTCTTTGTCCGCAGTCTCATGTCTCAAAAGATATCTGTCCGCACCTGCGTCAAACATTTTCTGATAGTCTTCTTTCTCATATTCTCCCAAAGAAAGTGTAACGGCAACGTCCTTATACTTTTCCTTGATTTTCTTTACAATACTACATATATAATCCGGTTCAAATTTTCCGTCTTCACCTCCCTGCATTACAAAGGTTCTATAACCGAGCCTGTATCCTTCATCCGCACATTCAAGTATTTCTTCTTCTGTGAGCCTGTAGCGGTCACAATTTCTGTTTGAATGTCTTATTCCGCAATAATAACAATCGTTTTTGCAAATATTGCTTATCTCTATCAAGCCTCTGAGATAAACATCTTTACCGTAATTTTCATCGCCTATAATTCTTGCCTTTTTACTGATATAGTCAAATACCTCTTCGTTCAAATTCTCTACAAGATATTGGTATTCTTCAAGGCTAAGACTTCTTTCTTTTTCTAATCTTTCTATCAGAGCAATGCTTTTATCAATTTCCAAATGTCTGTCATATTCGGTATTTTTAAAGTTCGTCTTATAAAGTGATATATCTTTAGCCATTTGCATCACCCACATTTGAATAAGCGGTTTTTATACTTACCCCCGGTAATTTCCCGATTTTACCTGACAGACTTGAAATCACATTATTTTGTGCGTCGAGAGCAACCGACAGCACACTTATACCTCTTTTATGATAGGGTATACCCATTCTTCCGATAATATGATCTCCGTACTCATGCAATAAATCGTTGAGCTCTTTTACAGAATCCCTGTCCTCCACAATTATTGCCATCAATGCTACTCTGTTATCCATATTTCCCCTTTATAAATAATAGATTTTTGTATCAAAAAACCCAAAGCCTCGGTGGCTTTGGGTAATCAAATAAATGTGCATTCGCACAATCTTATACATTCACAAACCACCTTTCAAGTCAGATACGGTATAAAGATCCCGTCTTCCTTGTTAGGAGCATCTGTATACAATGTAAATCCTTTTTAGCGGTTTGTCAATATGTATAGTATCGTTACTTTTATAACTATATTCTTTTATATCTATCTTAATCATCTATCTCTGAACTGCTTGATATTATCGCACCGCTTGAAGCATCGATATCGTAGTCGTATTCTACATTTCCAACCTTAAACTCAATCTCATAAACTCTTACGCCGTCATCTGTATCAAGTTTTACTTTTTTAAAACTTGCACCGCTAACACCGGCATGTGAGAGTGCTATCTGCTTTGCTTTGTCTACTGAGATAACTGAAGCTGTCTGTGCCTGTGTAGGCGCTGCCGGCTGTGTAGGTATCTCATAGTTTTCAATATCCTGGTCAAATGACACTATTGCACCTGTTGCGGCGTTGATTTCATAATCATACTCAACATTACCGCTGTAGAATTCTATATCATAAACCTTTACACCATCCTCTGTGTCAATCTTTGCCTTTACAAATGATACGCTTCCGCTTGAAACTCCTGCATGAGACATAGCTATTTCTTTAGCCTTTTCTATGCCTATATCTCCGACAGTGTTATTTGACTGTGCGGCTGTTGTAGCAGGTGCGACAGTTACTGCAGGCTGCGTCGTAGCAGGCTGTGGTGTTGTGGCGGCTGCAGTACTGTTCTCTACGGCGGCGCTTGTAGCAATTTCTTTTTCTCTCGCATCTTCATCTATATCTTCAATAGCATCTGCAATATTTTCCCAGATACTGTCATCAAAATCGTAATCAACTATATCTCTGATATCTATGCCCTTTTGTACAACCAGACTTGCAATCTCGCTTACTTTCATCTTGGCAAGTTCTTTTGCATCCAGAGAACCGTCTTTAGCGGCAAGATTCAGTACAAATACCGCCTTTCCTATGGATATATTGTTTTCTGTCGCAAACTTCTTTGCATCCACAGTAGTCTTTACAGTCTGATTTATAACTGTTGCCTGTACCGAATTTGTTGAAAGTGCAGTATTTATATCATTTAGCACTTCCGCCTTAACTTTGTTTGCCTTTTCTTCATTATCATTTCTTACGGTTACCAAAATACCTGTATTGTCATTTTGGATATAACCCTTTTGGACCATTGAACCTATAAGCGCATTAACGGCAACCTTAAGCTCGGTATTCTTTAGATCCATTCCGTCAATAACGCTTGCTCCGTCCTGATTTGTGGACTGAACTTCTAAAACCTTATTCTTTTTGTTTGTTACAATCTCAACTCCCGGATTTACGTCAATATCCACATGTGAATCCGGAACATAGTTATTTCCGTAATACGGAACACCTACAACTCCTACTGCAAACAGCACACAAGCGGCAACCGCCACTCCTATAAATCCCTTACCGAATATATTAAACTTCTTCTTCATTCCTTTTTCAATCCTTTCTGCGTCAACAGAAACAATATTTTCAGAAATTCTTTTAAACATATCCTCGGGAATCATTCCCGATACAGCAGTGTCGAGCTTCTTCTCAATTTCTTCTCTTTTCATCAAAAGCCCTCCTCTTCCAAGTATTTCTGCATCTTCCTGACAGTCCTGTTGTACTTTGAAAGCACGGTATTTATGGACATATCAAGTAATTCCGCTATTTCACGATTCTTAAGACCTGCCACCGCATGCAGCAAAAGTATCGTTCTTTCATTATCGTCCAACTTATTTATAGTTGTTTTTAGAATAATACGCTCACTGAGATCTTCCACAAAGGAAAAATCCTGTTCCGGCAAATCATTATCATCTTCTAAACTACCCTCTTTTTTTCCGTCACGAATCTTCATAAGTGCAAAATTTCTTGCTATTGTAAATATCCATGCCATCGGTTTATCGTATGAGGTGTAATCTGCTGCCTTTTGATAGATTTTCAAAAAAGTATCCTGCAAAATATCCTCTGCATCATGAGTATTCTTTGTTATTGAAAGGGCAAAGGCATATACACTTTTATGAGTTTTTTCATATAAAGTATGTAAAGCCTCCATACTTCCCTTTGCGATATCTTTTATAAGTTTATCATCCACCGTCGACGAAGCTTTTGATCCCTCCTCCAAGACCGCCACAAAATTAAGCATCTAATAATCATCCTTTCACTATATTAATGCATGAGAATATCATTTTATTGCATGCTGTTGCAAATTTTTTATTTTTTTCAAAAACTTTTTCTCATCAGTATTATACATAATATTGCAGTAAACATTTCCGCAGCAAAAAATGAGCTCCAAACTCCTGTTATTCCGAAAATCCCCGGTAAGATAAGTGCAAATACAATTATTGCCACTATACCTCTTGATATTGCTATAAGAGAGGACTCTTTTCCTCTTCCTGTAGCACTGTAAAATCCTGCCGTAATAATATTAAATGCGGCAGGTATAAATCCTATAAAATAAATTCTGATACCCGGAATTGCATAATTTGCCAACACATCGGAATTTTCATTGTTAAATTCGGCTATAATATTTGGAGCAAATGCCATAACCGTTGCCACCAAAACTCCTGCTATAATCATACCTACAGAAATTGAATATATATATATTTTCTTTAAGTCTTTATTTTCACCTTTACCGAAAGTTTCACTTGCCACGGGCTGTAATCCTTGTGATACACCGTTTAGCATCGCCACTCCCACCAAGGCGGAGTTTGCTATAACTCCATATGCTGCAACCGCTATATTACCTACAAGTGAGAGCAGTATAAAGTTAAATACTGTTGTTATTATTCCGTTTGAAATTTCACCTACAAATGCCACCAGACCGAGACTGCATGATAAAATCAATTTTTTTACTGAAGGCAAATTAAAGCAAAAACGCACATTATTCTTTTTTGACAGAAAATGTACCATACAGATGCTCATACTTACTATCGGTGATATTCCTGTTGCAAGTGCCGCACCTGCCATACCCATACCTACGGGGAAAATAAGTATGTAATCAAATATTATATTAAAAATTCCGCTTATGAGTGTTGCCGCCATAGCAATCCTCGGTGAGTTGTCATTTCTCACAAACGCTGTAAATGTAAAGTTCAACATAAAAAACGGCGAGAAGCAAAGAATAATACGTGCATATGTGTGAGTTACATTTACTATTACTTCATCCGCACCGAAAATCTTAAGTACAACATCAGGAACAAAAATACCCAAAATTAAAAAAGGTAAGCTGAATAAGAAGCTCCAAAAAAATGAATTTGAAAAATATTTATCCGCACTGTTTTTATTACCAAGTGACTTTAATAATGTGTACTTTGTTGCAGAGCCTATTCCGATCATGGCTCCTATAGCAAATGTTATTGCAAATATAGGTAAAACAAGATTTAATCCGGTTATTCCGTTTGCTCCTTCCGCCATCGATATAAAAATAGTATCTGCCAATACATAACATGATGTACCTGTTGTAGCAAGGATATTAGGCAGAATATATCCTCTAAGTTTTTTTTCAATCATAAAAGACTCTCCTGTCGTAGTTATCGAATTATATCATAAATATTCTGTAAGCTCAATCAATGTCAAATTTATTGCATAAAAAATAGCAGTCATAGACTGCTACTTTTATATATCAAAGATGGTATTATACTAACTCAAGTAAAACTTCCATAGCCGCATCTCCCTTACGAAGACCGATCTTAACTATTCTTGTGTATCCACCCTTACGATCTGCATACTTTGGACCGTACTCATCGAAAAGCTTCTTTGCAAGGTCAACTGACTTTGTATTCTTCTTCTTTCCGGCTGCCTTTGCAGGTAACTCTGTCGGAACATATACTACAGCATTGATTTTGCTTCTTGCATGAAGTCTTGAAGGTCTGTCTTTCTTGATTTCCTTCTCCACCTCGTCATAAACAGTAACTTTCTTACCGTCTACAACTTCTTTTACTCTCTTGCCGTCAGCATCTTTTCTTGCAACCTTTGCATTTACCTTTACAAGGTCGAAGTTATCCTTCTCCTTAACAGCTAATGCTATAAGCGGCTCAACAATCTTTCTGATCTCTTTTGCTCTTGCCTCTGTAGTCACAATCTTACCATGCTGTAAAAGTGCTGTAACCTGGTTTCTCAATAATGCTTTTCTCTGACTTGATGTCTTTGAAAGTTTTCTATACTTTGCCATTTTTTTCTCCTCCATAGGAAACATATATACGCTGACATTGGACTTACTATATATGTCTATTTATTCTTTTTTATGATTCTTCGCTCTCACGAAGGTGAAGTCCAAGCTCTTCAAGCTTTTGAAGGACTTCTTCTAATGATTTTCTACCCAGATTTCTGACTTTCATCATATCATCTGAAGTACGTGAACACAATTCTTCAACTGTATTGATTCCTGCTCTCTTTAAACAGTTGTAAGATCTAACTGACAGTTCAAGTTCATCTATATTCATCTCCAGAACTTTTTCCTTGTCATCCTCTGCTTTTTCTACCATTACATCGACAGTTTTAGCGTTATCAGACAAATCTATAAACAGATTAAGGTGCTCACTCAAAACTTTGGCAGCTAAACTTACCGCCTCATCAGGTGCCAATGTACCGTTTGTAGTAACATCAAGTGTTAATTTATCAAAGTCTGTCATCTGACCTACACGAGTGTTCTCTACAAGAAGATTTACTCTCTCTACAGGTGTATAAATAGAGTCAATAGCTATCACACCTATAGGAGTATCCTCTCCTTTATTTTTATCTGAACTTACATAACCTCTACCGTTTGTTATTGTCAGTTCCATGTAGAACTTTCCTTCTGAAACTGTTGCAATAACCTGGTCTTTGTTAATGATTTCTATACTTGGATCACATTGAATATCTTCTGCAGTGATAACTCCTTCACCGTCAAAATCTATATAAGCAACCTTCGGCTCATCATCAATAGATGTATTTTTGATTGCAAGGCTCTTTACATTCATTATGATCTCTGTCACATCTTCTTTTACTCCCGGTATGGAAGAAAATTCATGCAACACACCGTCAATCTTAACCTGACTGACAGCCGATCCAGGGAGGGATGAGAGCATGATTCTTCTTAGGGAATTGCCTAAAGTTGTTCCATAACCTCTCTCCAGTGGTTCACATATGAATCTGCCGAACTTCTTATCCTCGGAAATTTCTGCAATCTCTATATTGGGTTTTTCAAAATCAAACACGAATGTCCCTCCTTTTAGATAAACTATATCTATGTCTCAAATATTTGAGACTTGGTTAATACTTCAAGGCTAAAATATTTCTATTATTAGCAAATCAGCTGATACGAAAATAAGTATCAGCTGTTAAGATTCCTATTACTTAGAGTACAACTCAACGATAAGAAGTTCGTCTACAGGAACATCAATTTCTTCTCTTGTAGGGAGGCTCTTTACAGTACCTTTTAAGTTTTCAAGATCTGCATCAATCCAAGCCGGTACAATTCTTCCGGCTGTTGACTCTACAACTTCTTTATATCTTGCAGATGATTTTGCCTTCTCTTTGATCTCTATAACATCTCCTGCCTTTACAAGGTAAGATGGAATATTTACACACTTACCGTTTACAAGAACGTGCTTATGATCAACAATCTGTCTTGTTTCTTTTCTTGTTCTGCCGAATCCCATACGGAAAACAACATTGTCAAGTCTTCTCTCTAAGAGAATCATAAGGTTCTCACCAACCTGGCCCTTCATTCTCTCAGCCTTAGCATAGTAATTTCTGAACGGTTTCTCTAATACACCGTAGATAAACTTTGCTTTCTGCTTTTCTCTAAGCTGCAAACCGTACTCGCTAAGCTTACGGCCTGCTTTTTTTGTATCTCTGTTAGACTTTTTATCTATTCCCAGAAAACCCGGCTCAAGGCCAAGTGATCTGCATCTTTTAAGAACGGGAACTCTATTAATTGCCACTTTTAGTACCTCCTATTAGACTCTTCTGCGTTTTGGTGGACGACATCCATTGTGTGGTACCGGAGTTACATCCTTAATACTTGTTACTTCTATTCCACATGCAGCCAACGCACGAATAGCTGCTTCTCTTCCTGAACCGGGTCCCTTTACCATAACATCTACATACTTAAGTCCATGTACTAAAGCTGCCTTTGCAGCAGTTTCTGCAGCCATAGATGCCGCATATGGAGTAGATTTCTTTGAACCTCTAAATCCTAGACCACCGGCACTTGCCCATGATATCGCATTACCCTGGGTATCAGTTAATGTAACAATTGTATTGTTAAATGATGACTGAATATGTGCCTGTCCGCGTTCAACGTTTTTCTTTACGCGCTTTTTTGTCACCTTCTTGGTGGACGCATTCTTTGCCATTAAACTAACCTACCTTTTTAAACTTTACTACGCTCCTGTTTTTAAAACATACAGCGAAAATTACTTTTCGAAAAAATGAATAGACTATATTATCTATTATTTCTTCTTGTTTGCTACTGTCTTTCTTGGACCCTTACGTGTTCTTGCATTTGTCTTAGTTTTCTGTCCGCGAACCGGAAGATTCTTTCTATGACGAATACCACGATAACATCCTATTTCCTGTAATCTCTTGATGTTCATAGCGATCTCTCTTCTAAGATCACCCTCTACCATCTGAGTATCGGAAATAACCTGTGCCAATTCTTTTACTTCATCGTCTGTAAGATCCTTTACTCTTGTATCAGGATTTACATTAGCCTCTTTCAAGATACGCTTTGAACTTGTAAGACCTATACCATAGATATATGTCAAACCAATCTCAATACGCTTTTCTCTTGGTAAATCAACGCCTGCTATACGAGCCATTTACCTACTTCCTCCTTATTCCTATGCAGATCAACCTTGTCTCTGCTTGTGCTTTGGGTTCTCACAAATTACTCTGATGGAACCTTTTCTCTTAATTATTTTGCATTTTTCGCAAATCGGTTTCACTGAAGATCTGACCTTCATTGTAACTCTCCTTTCATCGCTACTAATAAAGACGCCATAGTATTATAGCATTAACTACTATAATATGCAAGGTCTTATTTTATTTATCACGCCAAATGATTCTTCCTTTTGTCAAATCATATGGAGATAATTCGATAGTAACTTTATCACCCGGTAAAATTCTTATATAATTCATTCTAAGTTTACCGCTGATATGTGCCAATACCTGATGCCCGTTCTCAAGTTCTACTTGAAACATTGCATTAGGTAACTTTTCAACAACTGTTCCTTCAATCTCTATAACGTCTGATTTAGACATTTATTCCTCCACTTTTTCAAGAGATATTTTAACTTAACATCGTTAAAGTTATCACCACTGTTCTTAATATCAATAAATTCATCACTTTTTCCAAGCCTGCTGACATGTTTTTTATTTTTCTTCTTCGGCTTGTCAAGAGTCTTTAATCTGCCGTTGGCAACATAGATAAAATCTTTGTCACAGTCTATGACCAAATAATGCTCTCCTCTGTCATGTCCCGTTATTGATACTACGATATCGCCTGTATTTATCATATTTTTCTTAAAGAAAGGATCTCAGGCTCACCGTCTGTTATCAAAATAGTATTTTCATAATGTGCCGCAAGCGAGTTGTCATCTGTAACAACCGTCCAGTCATCATCAAGCCATACCACTTCATCTCTTCCTGCCGTAATCATAGGCTCTATTGCAAGTGTCATACCGGGCTGTAGTTTAATTCCGCCTCTTTTCATATCAAAGTTTGGAACTTCAGGGTCTTCGTGAAGATGTGTACCTATACCATGTCCCACAAGATCTCTTACTACGCCATATCCTCTTTCTTTTGCATAACTTCCTATTGCCTTACAGATATCATTCAGGTGATTTCCTGCAATCGCATATTTTATTCCCTCGTAAAAGCACTCTCTTGTAACCTTTACAAGTTCCTTTGCTTTTTCGCTTCCTTCGCCTATTATATGGGTTCTGGCAGCATCTGAATGGTATCCCTTCCAGATAACACCTGCGTCTAGACTCACAACGTCTCCGTCTTTTAAAATTCTTTTCTTTGACGGAATACCATGTACAACTTCTTCATTTACAGACACACATATTGAAGCAGGATAACCGTGATAGTTCAAAAATGAAGGAACACAACCGTATGATCTTATTATCTCATCTCCGATTTTATTCACCTCATATGTACTCATACCTGCATGTAATGCCTTTTCCAATTCTTCATGAGTTTTAGCCAGTATTATTCCGGCCTCTCTCATCAATTGTATTTCTCTGTCAGACTTTATTGTTACTGCCATTTTCATCCTCACAATCTATTCCAAAACTGCAATAATGTCTAAGAATACTTCTTCCATATCCTTTGTTCCGTCTACTGAAGTCAAAATTTTCTCATTATCATAGTAGTCTATCAAAGGCTGTGTCTGATCATGATAAATCTCAAGTCTTTTCTTTACGGTCTCCGGCTTGTCGTCATCCCTGATTACAAGCTCGTTACCACATGTATCACATACATTCTCCGCTTTCGGTGCCGAATATACTATATGATATGTAGCTCCGCAATTTAAACATGCTCTTCTACCGCCCATTCTTGTGATAATCGACTCATCCGGAACATCTATATTTACAGCATAATCGATTTTTTCACCAAGCTCCGATAACGCCTTTGTTAAAGACTTTGCCTGAGGTATCGTTCTTGGAAAACCGTCAAGTACAAAACCGTCTTTACAATCATCTTTATGTATTCTGTCTAAAAGCATTCCGATAGTAATATCGTCAGGGACCAACTCTCCCTTATCCATATACTCTTTTGCTTTATTTCCAAGCTCGGTTTTTTCTTTTATATTTGCTCTGAATATATCGCCTGTGGATATATGCGGTATATTATACTTTTTTGCAATTCTCTTTGCCTGTGTGCCTTTTCCGGCACCGGGTGCACCTAACATAATAATTTTCATGGCGTATCTCCCCAATTTTCATTAGTAACCACGAAAAACCCCTGAAGAATATCCCCAGTGGTTTTTCGTAAGATGACTAGTCTAATAAGAATCCTCTGTAATTTCTTACAAGCATTTGTGATTCAATTGCTTTTATTGTCTCAAGGACTACACCAACAATGATGATCAGGGATGTTCCGGTAAATGAAAGTCTACTGATATTGAACAATCCTGAAATTATTATAGGTATGATACAAACTATTATGAGTCCTGTTGCACCTATAATGATAATGTAGCTTAAAATCTTTGAGAAGTAATCGCTGGTAGGTTTTCCGGGTCTGATACCCGGTATAAATCCGCCTGATTTCTTCATATTGTTAGCTACCTCAAGTGGGTTAAAAGTAATTGATGTATAAAAATAAGCAAATAAGATAATCAAAATGATATAAACTATAAGTCCGATTGAATACTTCGGTGCTTCAGGCTTAAACCACATTGATGAATTCATATATGTTAATATCTCACCTATTATTGAGCCGTTATTAATTTGCAAGAATTGGCCAATAACTATAGGTGTAGAGAATAATGAAGAAGCAAAAATAACAGGAATAACACCTGCAGTATTTACTTTAAGCGGAATATTGGATGATGTTCCGCCTACACTTCTTCTACCCTGCGTTTTGGATGAATACTGTACAGGAATCCTTCTCTCGGCGTCCTGTAAGATAATGGTGAACACTACCATTGCTACTATAAAAGCTATTATAATAACTGCGGCAACCACCATTCTTGCCACTGTCTGACCTTTTAAGAATCTGACATACAGATTGTTAAAGTCTGACGGTAATGAAGCAAGAATATTCAGAAGAAGAACAACAGAAATACCGTTTCCTACGCCATTTTCCGTAATTCTCTCTCCCATCCACATCAAAAATGCACTACCTGCTGTCATTGTAACTACAGCTACAACTACACTCTTTATTCCAAAATGAATTAAAAGTCCCTGTCTACCGAATCCTATTGCCATGGCTGAAGACTGTAAGAGGGCTAGTGCGACAGTTAAGTATCTTGTGTACTCTACTATCTTTTTTCTACCGTCTTCACCATCCTGTTGTAATTCCTCAAGTGCAGGAATTGCAATTGTCAAAAGCTGGATTATGATAGAACTTGTAATATATGGAGTAATGCTTAGTGCAAGCACACTCAGACTTTCAAATGAGCCTCCGGTGATTGCATTGAAAAATCCAAATGCGTCACCGGTCTGCTTTGCAAAAAAATCTTTAAAATAAGTTGTATTCACACCCGGTATCGGTAAATTACTGCCGAAGCGAATAATTACCAGCATTATAAATGTGTACAGAAGCTTCTTTCGTACATCCTTTACCTTAAATGCATTTCGGAGTGTTGTGAGCATTAGATCACCTCACAAGTTCCGCCTGCGGCTTCAATCTTAGCTTTTGCGCTTTCACTAACAGCAATATACTTGATATTGAACTTCTTTGTTAATGAACCGTTTCCTAAGAGTTTAACTCCATCTCTTGTATTTTTGATTATTCCTGCAGCTACTAATGTCTCAGGAGTAACTTCTATACCGTCCTCAAGACGATCAAGAACAGAAATGTTTACAGCTACGATATCCTTAGAGTTACGATTTGTAAATCCTCTCTTAGGGATACGTCTGTATAATGGCATCTGTCCACCTTCGAATCCCGGTCTTGTAGCACCTGAACGAGCTTTCTGACCCTTGTGACCCTTACCGGCAGTCTTACCGTTACCTGAACCATGTCCACGGCCACGTCTGAAATTATCGCTATGCTTTGAGCCTAATGCAGGCTGTAAATTAGATAAATCCATAACTACACCTCCTTCTTTAGACTTCTTCAACTTTTACAAGATGTCTTACATGCCAAATCATGCCTCTTACAGCATCATTATCAGGCATTTCCACTGTCTTGTTTAATTTTCTTAAACCAAGCGCCTCTACAGTTGCTCTCTGTTTTGGGATAGCACCGATAGGGGATTTAACCAATGTAATTTTTAACTTTGCCATATTTTCCTCCTATTATGCTAATATTTCTTCAACTGACTTTCCACGGAGTTTTGCAATCTCCTCAGGAGTCTTAAGTGCTGCTAAACCTGCAAGTGTAGCAAGACATACATTTGTCTTGTTATTTGAACCTAAAGACTTTGAACGGATATTCTTATATCCTGCAAGCTCCAATACCGCACGGGCAGGGCCACCTGCGATGATACCTGTACCTTCAGGTGCTCTCTTTAAAAGAACACTTGCACTTCCGAATTTTCCTGTGTAATCATGTGGTACACTGAAATTCTCATCTATTCTAACTTCAACTAATGACTTAGTTGCAGCTTCTTTACCTTTACGGATAGCCTCAGGTACCTCTCCTGCTTTACCAAGACCGATACCGACATGACCATTACCGTCACCTACAACAACAAGAGCAGAAAACTTCATTGTACGTCCACCCTTTACGGTTTTGGATACACGCTTGATATTTACGACTCTGTCATTTAACTCCAATTTGCTTGGATCGATGATTTGTCTCTTCATGTATGTTTCTCCTCCTATTAGAATTGTAATCCTGCTTCACGTGCAGCTTCTGCAAGTGCGGCAATCTTACCCTGATAGATGAATCCTCCTCTATCAAACACAACTTTGTCTATACCCTTCTCAAGTGCTCTCTTTGCAATAAGAGTTCCAACGAATGCTGCAGCATCTACATCATTTGTCTTTGAAAGCTCCGCTCTTGCACTCTTCTCAAGTGTTGAGGCACTAACTACTGTATTTCCCACTGTGTCGTCAATAATCTGAGCGTACATATGGTTGTTACTTCTAAATACAGCAAGACGTGGTCTCTCAGTTGTTCCGCTGAGACGATTACGTAATCTGTAATGCTTCTTAGTTCTAAGATCGCTTTTTGATTTTTTGCTAACCATTTACTTACCCTCCTATTATTTCTTACCGGTCTTACCGACTTTACGTCTGATAACTTCAGTAGAGTATTTGATACCCTTGCCCTTATATGGCTCAGGCTTTCTCTTGCCTCTTATTTCAGCAGCGTACTGACCAACTTTTTCCTTGTCAATACCCTGAATCTTTATGATGTTCTGTCCGTCAAGAACAGATGTGATACCTTCAGGATCTTCCATCTCTACAGGATGTGAATATCCGAGTGAAAGTACAAGCTTGTTTCCTTGCTTTGCTGCTCTGTAACCAACACCGTTTACCTCAAGTACCTTCTCATAGCCTTCGGTTACACCTACTACCATGTTATGTATAAGAGTTCTTGTGAGACCGTGTAATGCCTTATTCTTCTTTAAGTCATTTGGTCTAGTTACTACAATATCATCACCTTCCTGCTTAATAGTCATTTCTACAGGTAATGCTCTCTCAAGTGTACCCTTAGGACCTTTTACAGTCACATGATTATTTTCTGCAATTGTAACAGTTACTCCTGCCGGAATTGCGATAGGCATTCTTCCAATTCGTGACATGCCGTCTTCCTCCTTAAATTTATCGTGAGCTTTTCGCTCAGGTTTTCAGGTTTATATCATCTAATAGGCAGCCATTAAAGAAATATTTCTTTATGACTACTGCTATTAGAGTTGAAACTTAATTTATATTTGTTTTGTCCACTCGACATTTGCATACACAAATGTGCCGGGCGGCATCCACTCGACATCGGCAAACGTATATCTGCCGGTGGGTTCGACTCCACTAGCGCTCAAACTTCGTTTTCGCTGAGTGTCGCGAACGACTTTCACACTAAGTTCACACTGCGTGTTCACTAAGTGTTCAATGTCTCGGGACGGGCTTTCACACTAAACTCACGCTTCGCTTTGCTCGCGTTCGTTAAGTGTTCAATGCCTACCAAACGAAAGCTAATACTTCTCCACCTACGTTAAGCTTTCTTGCTTCTTTGTCTGTGATAACGCCGTTATTTGTTGAAATAATAGCTGTTCCAAGACCGCCAAGAACTCTTGGAAGCTCTTCTCTGCTTGCGTATATACGTAAGCCCGGCTTTGAAATTCTCTTCAATCCACTTATTATTCTCTCGCTCTTGTTAGCTGTATACTTTAAGAATATTCTGATATCCTTGAAGTTACCATTGTCAACAAGTTCGTACTTCTCTACATAACCTTCTTCTACAAGTATGTTAGCTATTGCTATTTTCATCTTTGAGGAAGGAATATCAACTGAGTCATGTTTTGCAGTATTTGCATTTCTGATTCTGGTAAGCATATCTGCAATTGGATCGCTCATTGTCATGGAATTTTTTCCTCCTGTTTATTTTAAATGTATCTGATTACTACTTTTTTACTTCGATTAAGCTTTTTGCAACTTTACAACGTCCACTCGACATTCGCATACATATGTTTGCAAGGTTGGTTCGACTCCACTAGCGCTCAAACTTTGTTTTCGCTGAGTGTCGCGAACGACTTTCACACTAAGTTCACACTACGTGTTCACTAAGTGTTCAATGTCTCGGGACGGGCTTTCGCACTAAATTCGCACGGCACTTCGTTTGTGCTCATTAAGTGCTCAATGCCTACCAGCTGGCTTTCTTAACTCCCGGGATTTGACCCTTATAAGCCAATTCACGGAAGCAAATTCTACAGATACCATACTTTTTAAGATAAGCATGTGGACGACCGCAGATTTTGCATCTGCTGTATTCTCTTGTAGAGAATTTTGCCGGTCTAGCCTGCTTAATCTTCATTGAAGTCTTTGCCATGAAATCTTCCTCCTAAATTATTTGAAAAATGGCATATTGAATAATGTCAAAAGTTCTCTAGCTTCTTCATCTGTGTTTGCTGTAGTAACGAATATAACATCCATACCACGCACTTTATCAATCTTATCATACTCTATCTCAGGGAAGATAAGCTGTTCCTTAACTCCAAGAGCATAATTTCCTCTGCCATCAAATGCATTAGGATTTACACCTCTAAAGTCACGCACTCTAGGAAGAGCAAGATTTATAAGTCTGTCAGCAAACTCATACATCTTTGAACCACGAAGAGTTACCTTACAACCTATAGGCATACCCTCTCTAAGTTTAAAGTTAGCAACTGATTTCTTTGCCTTTGTAACTACCGCCTTTTGTCCGGAGATAATTTCAAGATCTCTAACTGCAGCATCTAATACTTTTGCATTATCTTTTGCTTCACCAACAGCCATGTTGATAACGATCTTATCAAGCTTTGGTACCTGCATAGGATTCTTATAGCCAAACTTCTCAATCATCTTTGCAACGATTTCGTTCTCATATGTTTCCCTTAATCTTGTCATGTTTTCCTCCTTTCCAATTAGTCGATAGCCTTGCCGGTCTTCTTAGCTACACGAACCTTCTTGCCGTCTTTTACTTCAAAACCGACTCTTGTAGCCTTACCGTCAACAACTAACATTACATTTGATATATCAATAGTTCCCTCTGTATTTACGATTCCACCGTTCTGGTTAGCCATACTTGGTTTTGTATGCTTTGTAATCATATTACAGCCTTCAACTACTACTCTGTTCTTCTTAGTATCAACCTTTAATACTTTACCTGTCTTGCCTCTATCTTTTCCAGATATGATCTTAACCATATCGTCTCTTTTGATTTTATGCACGCTAGACCTCCTTATAATACTTCAGGTGCGAGAGATACAATCTTCATGAAATGCTTCTCACGAAGTTCTCTTGCAACCGGTCCAAAGATACGAGTACCTCTTGGAGTCTTGTCATCCTTGATTATAACTGCTGCGTTTTCATCGAATCTGATGTATGAACCGTCTTTACGGCGTGTGCTATTGACTGATCTTACTACAACAGCCTTAACAACATCACCTTTCTTTACAACACCGCCTGGTGTTGCATCTTTAACGGTAGCGACGATTATATCGCCGATATGAGCATATCTTCTAGTTGAACCACCCATAACACGAATTGTAAGCAATTCCTTTGCTCCGGTGTTATCGGCTACCTTCAATCTTGTTTCCTGCTGAATCATGCCGGATACTCCTTCCTACCTAAATTATTTTGCCTTCTCAATTATCTGTACAAGTCTCCATCTCTTATCTTTTGAAAGAGGTCTTGTCTCCATAATCTTTACAGTATCGCCAATGTTACATTCATTCTTTTCATCATGTGCTTTGAACTTAACAGTCTTCTTTACAATCTTGCCATAAAGTGGATGCTTTACATGGTCTTCGATTGCAACAGTGATTGTCTTATCCATCTTATCGCTAACAACCTTGCCGATACGGGTTTTTCTAAGATTTCTCTCCACGGTTTATCTCCTTTATCTTTATGCCAATTTTGCATTCTCAGTGATAACTGTCTGAATTCTGGCAATGTTTCTACGAACTTCCTTAATTCTTGAAGTGTTATCCAACTGGCTGGTTGCATTTTGGAATCTAAGGTTGAAAAGTTCCTTCTTTGCGGAAACCAATTCCTCATTTAACTGTTCTAAGCTTTTTGACTTTAATTCGTTTACATAATTCTTAGTTTTCACTTGCTTCACCGCCTTCCAAATCAGCCTTTGAAACTATCTTACATCTGCAAGGAAGCTTATGCATTGCAAGACGAAGAGCCTCTCTGGCAACCTCTTCAGGTACGCCTGCGATCTCAAATAATACACGACCCGGCTTTACAACAGCTACCCAATATTCTGTAGATCCCTTACCTGAACCCATTCGAGTCTCAGCAGGTTTTGCTGTAACAGGCTTATCAGGGAAAATCTTTATCCAAACTTTACCACCACGCTTGATATAACGAGTCATAGCAACTCTGGCAGCCTCTATCTGGTTTGACTTTATCCAACAAGGATCAAGGGACACTAAACCATACTCACCATAAGTGATCTTATTGCCTCTTAAGGCCTTTCCGGCCATAGAACCTCTAAACTGTTTTCTACGCTTTACTCTCTTAGGCATTAACATATTATTTTACGCTCCCTTCCTGTGTTTTTCTTTGAGGAAGCACCTCACCGGTATATATCCAAACCTTAACACCAACTTTACCGTATGTTGTGTTTGCCTCAGCAAAACCATACTGAATGTCAGCTCTTAATGTCTGAAGAGGAATTGTACCCTCTGAATAGAACTCTGTACGAGCCATGTCGGCACCGCCAAGACGTCCTGAGCAGCTTGCCTTGATACCAAGTACTCCTGCCTTCATACTTCTTGACATTGTTGACTTCATTGCTCTACGGAATGATATACGGTTCTCAAGCTGTGTAGCAATGCTCTCAGCTACAAGCTGTGCATCTCTGTCAGGTCTCTTGATTTCTTTGATATCAATGAATACTTTCTTATCTGTAAACTTTGATACTTCCTTCTTTAATTTCTCAACTTCTGCACCCTGCTTACCGATAACAACACCCGGTCTTGCAGTATGAAGTATTATTCTAACTCTGTCTGAAGCACGCTCTATTTCAATATCTGATACGCTTGCTGAATAAAGCTTGTTCTTTAAGAACTTTCTGATATTGTAGTCTTCTACTAAACAATCAGCGAAATCCTTATCAGCGTACCATCTGGAGCTCCAGTCTTTTATAACACCGACTCTAAGTCCATGTGGATTAACTTTCTGTCCCATTTTCGCGTCTCCTCCTATCTTTCATCTAAGACCACTGTGATATGGCTCATTCTCTTCTCAATACGATAAGCTCTACCCTGTGCTCTTGGCTTAATTCTCTTCATTATAGGGCCATCACTTGCATAACACTCTGCAATATATAATTTAGAAGGATCTAAATTGTTATTGTTCTCAGCATTAGCTACTGCCGACTCTACCAATTTCTTGATAACACTTGACGCATATCTTGGGCTATACATAAGAATACCCAAAGCCTCACCAACATTCTTTCCTCTGATTGCATCAAGCACGAAACATGCTTTCTGAACAGGTACTCTGGCATATGAGAGCTTAGCTGATGGTCTGGTGTCCTTAACTGCATTTCTTTCTCTTTTAATCTGGGATCTATGTCCTTTTGCCATTTAAAAAACCTCCTTTCAACCCTCTCTTATCTTGAAGCTTTCTTATCGTCAGCTTTATGTCCTTTGTAAGTTCTTGTTGCAACGAACTCACCAAGCTTATGTCCTACCATATCCTCGGTAACATATACCGGAACATGCTTTCTTCCATCATGAACAGCAATAGTATGACCTACCATCTGTGGGAAGATTGTTGAACGGCGTGACCATGTTTTAATAACACTCTTGTCGCCGGTCTGATTCATTGCATCAACTTTCTTTAATAAACTTGCATCTGCAAATGGTCCTTTTTTAAGTGAACGTGACATTTATCTTTCCTCCTTTATTTAGTAGCGGCCTTACCATCTCTTCTTCTGATGATCAACTTATTAGACTGTTTCTTCTTGTTTCTAGTCTTAAGACCAAGAGCCGGCTTGCCCCAAGGAGTAGATGGACCCGGACGACCGATTCCGGTTTTACCTTCACCACCACCGTGTGGATGGTCATTAGGGTTCATAACAGAACCACGAACTGTAGGTCTTATACCCATGTGACGCTTTCTTCCGGCTTTACCAAGCTTAACAAGTGAATGCTCACCGTTTCCAACAACACCGATAGTAGCTCTACAAATGATTGGAACCATTCTCATCTCACCTGAAGGAAGACGAAGAGTTGCATACTTACCTTCTTTTGCCATAAGCTGTGCAACATTTCCTGCTGAACGAACAAGCTGTCCGCCCTTTCCCGGATAAAGCTCGATATTGTGAATCTGTGCACCTACAGGAATCTCTGCAAGTGGTAAACAGTTTCCAACTCTTGCCTCTGCACCTGAACCGCTAACGATTGTAGCTCCGACCTGAAGTCCTTCAGGAGCAAGTATATAAGCCTTAGCACCGTCTACATATGCAATAAGTGCAATGTTAGCTGTTCTGTTCGGATCATACTCTATAGCAACAACTTTTGCAGGAACTCCGTCTTTAGAGTTTCTCTTAAAGTCGATGATTCTGTATTTTCTCTTTGCACCGCCACCGCGATGTCTAACTGTTATTTTACCCTGATTGTTTCTTCCTGAGTTCTTCTTAATTGGTGCCAATAATGACTTCTCAGGAGTACTCTTTGTGATTACGCTAAAGTCCAAACCTGTCATGTTTCTTCTTGACGGTGTATATGGACTATATTTCTTTATTCCCATTTTTTTCTCCTTCTTGTGCTACGCACTTTATCACGGCAGGATGCCGTATAATATATCCCGAATCAATTTCGGGAAAGCAACTTTTGTTGCTTTATAAGCCCTGGAACAACTCGATCTCTTTGCTATCCTCTGTAAGCCATACAATAGCCTTCTTAACTTTTGCAGTCTTACCTGTTGTCATTCCTCTTCTTCTTGTCTTTCCATCCTGGTTCATAGTATTTACTTTTGAAACCTTAACGCCGTCAAACATCTTCTCAACCGCTTCTTTGATCATTGTCTTGTTTGAGTCAGGATGTACAAGGAAAGTATATTTCTTATCTGTCATGCCGAGCATGCTCTTCTCTGTAATAACCGGCTTAAGTATTACGTCATAGTATTGAATATTTGCCATTACGCATATACCTCCTCTATAGTCTTAACAGCGTCCTTTGAAGCAACTACTGTATTGTACTTTAAGATATCATATACATTGATAGTCTTAGGTGAAGCAGCCTTAACACCGTAAATATTTCTAACAGAAAGTACAGTGTTCTTCTCATTCTCAGCACATACAACAAGCGCCTTCTTAACATTTAAGTTATTTAAAGTCTGCTGCATTTTCTTTGTCTTAATCTCGCTCATTGCGAAATCATCAACAACGATGAACTTGTTCTCAAGAACTCTGCTTGTAAGGGCACTCTTAAGAGCAATTCTCTTCTCTTTTTTATTTAAGTTGATTGTATAATCTCTTGGAGTAGGTGCGAATACAACACCGCCACCCTTCCACTGAGGTGATCTTGTTGAACCCTGACGTGCATGTCCTGTACCTTTTTGCTTCCAAGGCTTTCTTCCGCCACCACTAACTTCGGAACGGGTCTTTGCCTTTTGTGTTCCCTGACGCTTGTTTGCCAACTGTGCAACAACTGCCATATGAACTAAATGCTCGTTAACATTAACTCCGAACACAGCATCATTTAATTCTATACTACCTACTTCTTTTCCTTCAATATTAAATACTGATATATTAGCCATTTGTGTTCCTCCTTTCTGTTAGTTATTTCTTCTTAACAGTTTCTTTTAATGTTATTAGAGCCTTCTTTGAACCCGGCATTGAACCCTTTACAAGGATAAGGTTCTTATCTGCATCAACTCTTACGATTTCAAGATTCTGTGTAGTTACCTTCTTTGCGCCCATATGTCCAGGCATTCCTTTGCCCTTAAATACATGGCTTGGATCTGAAGATGAACCGTTTGAACCCTGATGACGGTGGAACTTGGAACCGTGACTCATAGGTCCTCTTGACTGTCCATGACGCTTAATAGCACCCTGGAATCCTTTACCCTTTGAGATAGCAGTTGCATCAACCTTATCTCCTGCAGCGAAGATATCTGCTTTGATTTCAGCCTTTGGAGCATACTCTGATGCATTCTCAAACTTGAACTCTCTGATAAATCTTCCGGCAGCAAAAACTTCTCTCTTCTTGTCACCGTTCTCTACAACAGTCTTCTCAACTCCTGCCTTAGCAAGGTGACCTGCCTTAGCCTTATTAACCAACTTTGTACGGATCTGTCCATATGCAACCTGAACTGAATTGTATCCGTCATTTTCCTCTGTCTTAACCTGTGTAACAACACATGGTCCTGCAAGAAGAACTGTTACAGGTATTAACACACCGTTCTCATCGAAAATCTGTGTCATACCGACTTTTCTAGCAAGTATTGCCTTCTTCATTAATATACCTCCTGGTTTATTCTACAGCGGAGCACTCTGTGCTCATCCTAGAGCAGGATTAACGCTATTTAGCGGATTATCTACTCTTCATTTTGATGTCTATGTTCACACCTGCAGGCATTTCCAATCTGGAAAGTGCATCAACAGTCTTCTGTGATGGTGCAATGACATCAATCAGTCTCTTGTGTGTTCTCTGCTCGAACTGCTCACGAGAGTCTTTGTACTTATGTACAGCTCTAAGGATAGTAACCACTTCCTTCTTTGTTGGTAGTGGAACAGGTCCTGAAACAGCTGCTCCTGTCTTCTTTACAGTATCAACAATTCTTGCAGCACAGCTGTCAACTAATTGATGATCATAAGCTTTTAATGTGATTCTCATTACCTGATTTGCCATAAAAAAAGCCGCCTCCTTTTCAATCTTTATAAAAGAAATTGACAAGTGGTGACTGTACACTCTTCCGTGCGTGTCATAGTGACTAACCCACGAAAATACTCAATATGAGATGCTGTTTGTACAGTGACTTGTCGCCAGTTTTTGCAACATGACCTTCGCTCCACATAAAACCCGTAAACGGCAACCTATGCTTCTTAGCTATCAATGTCACAGCCATACTAGGATAGCACAAACAAAAACCGATTGCAAGCACTTTTTTAAAATTATTTTTATTTTTATTTCACAGCTTTTATAGTATTTTCGTGAGTTGTATTTTAATACTTCTAATCGAAGTTTTTTCTTAAGTTATGCTGCTCCATAAACTTTAATATAGCAAATGCCATAAAACTGTTTATAGGAAGTAAAATCATGTTTTTTACCGCTCTCATAGGTAAAATAGCAAGGAAGGCTTTTCCGTATAATATATTGAGCCAAAGTGTACCAAGCAATATATTACATAAAAAGCTTACCAAAACTTCAGCTACCAATATCCTTGTTATCGAAACAGGCTTTTTATATAGAACACTTCCATATATAAGGCCTGCTATAACAGCATTAAATGTAAATCCCGGAAAGAAAGGTCCGGTAGGCTTTATCATATATTTTACAATATCGGTAATTGCACCGAATATACTTCCGACTATCGGTCCGAACAAATATCCTATACTTACAGTAGTCAATGAGGAAAAACCGATTTTTAGGAAATTTCCTATTTGAACGGTAAAAGCACCAAGTATAATTGACAGTGCCACAAACATTGCAACTGTCGTAATCGTTTTTACTTTTTTCAATTCATTATATGAAAATAAAAATATCTCTTTTATATCTTCCATAACTATATCCTACTTTCTGACAGCACCGCTATCTATAGCGGCTTTTTCTACCGACTTGGCTACAGCCTGCGCCACCGACTTATCAAGTGCGGAAGGTATAATATTTTCCGCATTAAGATCCTCAGGCTTTATATACTCCGCAATAGCCTTTGCCGCCGCCTTTTTCATATCATAATTAATATCTCTTGCGCCTGCATTAAGCGCCCCTCTGAATATACCCGGGAAAGCAAGTACATTATTGATTTGATTCGGTCTGTCACTTCTTCCGGTTCCCATTACAGCTACCCCTGCTTTTATTGCCTCGTCATATGAAATCTCAGGGTTCGGATTTGCCATGGCAAAGACTATCGGCTTGTCAGCCATTGTCTTTATCATATCCTCGGTAAGGATATTTGCTACAGAAACTCCTATAAACACATCCGCACCTGCAAGAGCATCAGATAAGTTTCCTCTCATATCGTTAAGATTGGTAACTGTACACAGCCACTCCTTATGATCTTTGATACCCTGAGGTCTGGTCTTATACAGTATACCGAACTCATCACAGGCCGTTATATCCTTCACACCTGATTCCAAAAGCATTTTTATAATTGCAGTACCGGCGCTTCCGGGTCCGTTCAGCACAACTTTTATTTCAGACATTTCCTTTTTTACAAGCTTGAGAGCATTAATAAGTGCCGCTGTAACAACTATTGCGGTACCGTGCTGGTCATCATGAAATACAGGTATCTCAAGTTCTTTCTCAAGTCTTTCTTCTATTTCAAAGCATTTCGGTGAGGCAATATCCTCCAGGTTTATTCCACCGAAGCATGGCGCAATATTCTTTACAGTCTTTATTATCTCCTCCGTATCCTTTGTATCTACGCATATAGGAAAAGCGTCCACATCACCGAACTCTTTAAAAAGTATTGCCTTACCCTCCATTACAGGCATTGCGGCCTTCGGGCCTATATCTCCAAGTCCAAGCACAGCCGTTCCGTCTGAAACTACCGCCACAAGATTTTTCTTTGCAGTATACTTCCACACATTTTCAGGATCCTTTGCAATCTCTCTACAAGGTTGTGCTACTCCGGGAGTGTATGCAGTACTCAAATCATCTCTGTTATTTATTTTTATTTTACTTACAACGGCAATCTTACCGCCGTTTTCCTCATGTAATTTTAAAGCTTCTTTACTATAATCCATATTGCCACCTTTATAAAAGTCTTATAAAAATTCTTTGATGTATTCTAGCATAAAAAGACTTACTTTTCCATTTTATAGGAAGAATTTTAAAACTTTCTATGCAATGTCCAATTTTATCCCTTTATATCCGATTTGATACTATATTTTTAATGTAAAATATTTTTGCATTAAAAAAACTGTATGAATTCCTCATACAGTCTAATGCCGGTGGCGAGACTCGAACTCGCACACCCTTTCGAATAACAGATTTTGAGTCTGTCGCGTCTGCCATTCCGCCACACCGGCTCATTACTTGACAATATTAGCATATGAGCGCAATATTTGCAAGTAATTTTTTATTGTTTACGCTTTTCTTCCTGCAAAACAAATATACCCAAGTTCCCTTTTATTATCCATCATAAAAGAGCGCATTCTCTGAAAATATTCTTTATTAAATTCCTGTAATCCTGTTTTTATAATACTTAATGCTTCGAATATTCCCTCATCTTTCATCATTCCCGGAATACTCATAAGTGTCATAGGGCCTGTTTTACTTTCCACTTTAAATCCGACCCTTTCAAAGCAGGATTCCTAACCATCGCTCAAAAGAGGTTCAACATTTACATTTATAGCTCTGCTAAGTCCTATTCGAAGCTCCTTCGCCCTTTCATTATTATCTGTAATTAAAACCACATCCTGAGTTACTACCATTCCACCCGGTTTTAATACCCTATAATACTCTCTTAAAGCTTTTTCCTTTTGATCTCCCAAAAGCATTGTAAGCATCGCTTCATTGATTACCACATCAAAACTCTCATCTTCAAAAGGCAGATCAAATGCATTTCCACATATGGCTTTTACTTTGTTCTCCAATCCATTATCTTTTATTTTCTTCTCAGCCTTTTCAATTGCCTTCTCATCAAGATCCACCCCCACAATATCACATCCATATTTTTTTGCTATATGAACTAAAGTAGTCCCCATATTGCAGGCAACCTCAAGAACTTTTGAGTCCTCCTTAATATCAGCCTTTTCAAGCAGCCAGTTAGTTGCCTCTATTCCTCCCGGTCTAAGCCTTGTCTTACCAATTCTTGCCAGGAATTCATGTCCTTTTTCCGCCATAATAATCCTCCTGTATATAAAACTATATTCGCTTTAGTTAGGTTTATCTAACCAAATTATAACATATTGTTTCTAAAATATACAGAACATAATTGTATTTATATATGTTATAGTTTAAATAAAGCGCTATCTACTACCAATATTTTCCATATCTATTTTTGTATTCTTATATAGTACAAAGCTGAACACTACACAAATCAACTCCGTTATCAAAAATGCGCTCCATATTCCTTTTATACCGAATGTCTTTGAGCCGACAAATATCACCGGAACCAGTACCAAAAGTTGTCTGCAAAGATTTATCAATATGCTTTTGCCTACATTCTTTGTGGACTGCATATATGATGCAATCATTGTGGTAATTCCAACAAATACATAGCTAAGACTCATTATCCTGATACCAAAAATTCCAAACTCAAACATCTCTTTCGGAGGATTAAAGGTCAGCAATATATTTTTTGTAAAAGTCCAAAGCATTACTATACTGAATGATGTAAGTATTATTGCAACAATTGTGCCTATCTTTAGACTCTCCTTTAATCTGTCCTCTCTTTTTGCACCGTAGTTATAGCTCATAACAGGTATACATCCCTGTATAAGTCCGTTTAATGTCATTATTACCATCTGCTGTATCTTAAAATACGCTCCAAAAAAAGCTATTGCAATCTCCGAATATTGTTTCAAAAAGAGATTTGTATTATATACCATTGCCGCACCAAGCACATTCATTATAAAAGACGGAAAACCCACTACAAAGATATCCATTATATGATTAAACCGAAGTATAAAGTATTTTAAACCGAGTTTAACCTTTTGCTTTTGGAATATCAATACCAAAAATGCCAAAATAGTAGAGACAGTATATCCCATAACTGTTGCAATAGCAGCACCTTTCACTCCCATCGGTTTAAATCCGAAGTATCCGAATATAAGTATAGGATCAAATATAAGATTGGTTAATACACCCGCTATTTGAAAGCACATAGGTGCCAGCATATTTCCGGTTCCCTGCAATACTTTTTGTATACAAATATGTACTGCACATGGAATTGCCATAAATACACATATATCCATATACTCCAGTGCCAAACCGATAGTCTCCGGATCACTTGTAAATGAAAGTATAAATCCCCTCATAATGTTCATTGTTATAAAAGTTACCAAACTGCTCACAACAAAAGACACTATTATTCCATTGGCAACTATCGTATTAGCCTTTTCCTCATCCTTTTCCCCGAGGTATTTTGCTACAAGCACACTTACTCCTACTCCAATCCAAATGGCTATAGCAATATAAAGTGTAGTAATAGGAAAAATTATTGATACAGCGCTTAATGATTTCTCGCTGACACATGATACAAATATACAATCCAAAAGATTGTAAGAGTATTGCATGCACATAGAAATAAGAGGCGGTATGGACATCTTTAAAATTAGAGATTTTATCGGTTCCACCTCCATTTTATTTTTAACACATACTTCTTCCATATCTCCTCCTTAATTTTTCAAACCTTAAATAAACAAAATCAGGGGCAGCATCAGCCACCCCATATTCAAAATTACCGACAATCGACTATAATGTAAACTCTCCCGATTCTATACTTGAAACAAGAGCCGGTATGATTTCTTTTAAATCACCTACAATGCCATAATCACAAATATCAAATATAGGTGCATTTTTATCTGTGTTTATTGCAACAATATACTTTGACTCACTCATTCCTGCCAAATGCTGTATAGCTCCCGATATACCGCAAGCAATATAAAGATCGGGTCTTACTGTAGTTCCTGTTTGTCCTACCTGATGAGAAGAATCTATCCATCCTGCATCCACACAGGCACGTGATGAACCGACTTCACCGCCCAAAGCTTTAGCCAGACTTTCAATCAAAGCAAAACCGTCCTTATTTTTGATACCTCTTCCTCCGGATACTATAATCTTGGCATCTGTCAGATTTACTCGTTCTTTGTCATGCTCAACTGTTCCTAACAGTTTTGTTCTTATATCCTCTTCTTTAAGTTCAGGGATAATTTTCTCAAAAATTGCACCCGACTTACCTGTTTTCTTGGCTCTTGCCATTACTCCCGGTCTTACTGTAGCCATTTGAGGTCTGTTTTTAGGACATATAATAGTCGCCATAATATTTCCGCCAAAAGCCGGTCTTGTCATAAGAAGCTTCTTATCTTCTGCATCCACCTCGAGTCCGGTACAATCTGCAGTAAGTCCTGTTCCAAGTCTTGCAGCAAGTCTCGGTCCTATGTCCCTGCCGATTGAAGTTGCCCCTACTAAGAGCACTTCAGGTTTTCTTTTCTTTACTTCTTTTGATAATACTTCAACAAAACCAAATGTTGAAAAGTCTTTTAAAAGCTCATGTTCTACATAGTATACCGTATCAACATCATACTCCACAAGCTCCCCTGCAGCCTCTTCTATATTGTATCCGGGTACAATAACTGCAAGTTGCTTTCCAAGCTCATTTGCAAGTTTTCTTCCCTCACCCATAAGCTCCAATGTTATAGGTAATATCTTACCGTTTACAGATTCCGCAAGTACCCATACATCTTTATAGGCATTTAGATTAATGTCTTGATTTACCTTTGCTCTTTCCACTACTTGGCACCTCCGGACTGTATCAATTTATTTTCGTATAGCTTTGTTAAAAGAAGTTTAGCCTTTTCCATAGCTGTATTTCCTTCTATAAACTCACTATGTTTTTCTTTTACAGGTACAAACGAGCGGTGTACATTTGTAGGCGATCCCTTAATACCTATCTGTGTTTCATCTACATTCAAATCATCAAAGGTCAACACCTCTACCAACTCCTCATCGCTCTCATAAGCCTTGAAGATCCCCTTTACACTTGGATATCTTACAGTATTAAGTTCCTTAATAGCTGTAATAAGGGCAGGCAGTTTAACTTCAAATTCATAGTCCTTTGATTCACAATATCTCTTAACAGTTACCGCACCGTCTTTAAGTTTCAGCTCTTTGGCATATGTCACCTGTGGAATATTAAGGAATTCCGCTATTTCAGGTCCAACCTGTGCAGTATCACCGTCTATAGCCTGTCTACCGCATATTATAAGGTCATAACCTCCGATTTTTTCTATAGCCGCTGCCAATATAGTTGCTGTAGCCCAAGTATCGGATCCGCCGAATTTTCTGTCACTTATAAGATAAGCGCTGTCCGCCCCCATAGCCAAAGCTTCAAGTAAAGCCTCTTTTGCCTGCATAGGTCCCATACTAAGTACAACGACCTGCGCACCTTTTTCATCCTTTAACCTTAATGCCGCTTCTAGGGCATTTTTATCATCCGGATTTATTATACTCTCCACTCCGTCTCTGATAAGTGTTTTTGTCTCAGGGTTAATCTTGACCTCACTTGTATTTGGCACCTGCTTTATACATACAATGATTTTCATAATACCCCCTATTTCAGCACTTCTCTGGCTATAACAACCTTGTGAATCTCTGAAGTACCTTCGTATATTTCTGTTATTTTTGCATCACGATACATTCTTTCCAATGGATAATCTCTCATATATCCATAACCACCATGTATCTGCAATGCTTTATCCGTTACTTCAACAGCTACTTTTGATGCATTAAGCTTTGCCATTGCCGCCTCTTTTGTATGTGGCATTCCACTGACTTTCAAGTTTGCAGCTCTGTAGGTCATCCATCTTGCACATTCAACCTTTGTAGCCATTTCTGCCAGATACCACTGTAATCCCTGCAATGAAGAAATCGGTCTGCCAAATTGTACTCTTTCTTTTGTGTACTTTACGCTTTCATCCAATGCACCTGCCGCTATTCCCACAGCCTGTGCGGCAATTCCTATCCTCGCACCGTCAAGTGCAGTCATTGCAATCTTAAAGCCCTTTCCAAGAGGACCGATAAGATTTTCTTTAGGAACTCTGCAATTATCAAATATCAGCTCTGCCGTTTCAGAGCCATGCAGTCCCATCTTATCTTCAATCTTACCTATTGAAAATCCCGGTGTTCCACGCTCCACAAGTATACAACTAAGCCCCTTGGTCTTTAATTCAGGTGATGTAAGAGCAAATACCAATACATACTTTGCCAAACCGCCACCTGTTATAAAGCATTTTGTACCGTTTAGAACATACTCTTGTGTACTCTCATCAAATATTGCAGTTGTTCTTGCACTTCCCGCATCAGATCCGGCATTCGGCTCGGTGAGGGCAAATGCCCCCAACTCTCCACCTGCACATACTACAGGTAAATACTTTTGTTTTTGTTCTTCAGTACCGAACTTTCCCAGTACTGAAGCAAATATAGTATGTATTGAAAGTGTTGCAGCGGTAGAACCGCAATGTTTTGCTATTTCTTCTACAGCAATTATCTTTTCAATATCGCTACCGCCGCTACCTCCGTATTTTTCCTCGGTTCCTATACCTGTTAGCCCCATCTTTGTCATTTCCAGGAATAGATCCTTTGGGAATTTACCGCTTCTATCTATTTCTTCAGCTCTGGGTTTTACCATATTTTCGCTGAAGTCAGCCACTGTTTTTTTCAGCATCAGCTGTGCTTTGGAAAAATTAAGATCCATTTCTTTTCCTCCACTAGATTATGCCTTCTTCTTTTAATTGCTTTAATGTTTCATCATCAAAGCCGTAAACCTCTTTATTATGCTGTCCAAGTAAAGGTGCAGGTGTATCTACACTTCCCGGTGTTTCACTAAGCTTTATAGGGCAACCCTGTATATACATATCTCCAATTGTAGGATGTTCAACATGTACCATCATCTCTCTTGCTTTAAAATGAGGATGCTCAATAGCTTCCTTCATATCAAGTATCTGTCCGCAAGGTATTCCGACCTCTTCAAACATACTCTCCACTTCAGCCTTACCTCTTTGCTTAACCCAGTCCACAATTATTTCGTGTAAACCGTCATTGTAATTTTTGATTCTGAGATCATTGGTTGCAAATTTCTCATTCGTAACAAGATCAGGTCTTCCGATCACATCACAGAATACCTTAAACAGCTTATCTGTACCTACTCCTAAAGCAATATATCCGTCTTTAGCCTCATATACATTAAAAGGTGATACTGTCGCATCTATATTTCCCTGTCTCTGAGGTATTATTCCCTTAAGAGTTGTATATATTATCGCATTTTCAAGCAATGTAAATATAGTATCCGCCATAGCTACATCTACCTGCTGGCCTTCACCGCTTATATTTCTTCTGTAAAGAGCCATAAGTACACCTACACATAGGTAAATACCTGTAACATTATCAGCTACCGACACACCGCATTTTACAGGTGGTGCATCCATATAACCTGTAAGATTTATCATTCCTCCGAGAGCCTGTGCTACGATATCATAACATGGTCTGTTTGAGAACGGGCCGTACTGTCCGAATCCGCTACCTGAAGCATAAATTATTCTCGGATTTATCTTCTTTAATGTCTCATAGTCAACTTGTAATTTCTTTGTTACTCCGACTCTGAAGTTTTCTACCACCACATCAGCCTCTCTGACAAGGTCATAGAAAATCTCTCTTCCTTTTTCAGTCTTTAAGTTAAGAGTAACTCCTTTTTTATTTCTGTTTATAAATGCATAAAATCCGCTCTCACCGCTATTGTCATCCATTGGAGGCCAATATCTTGACTGATCACCTGTAAGAGGCTCTATCTTTATAACCTCAGCACCGTTGTCTGCTAAAAGTGCGGTACAGAAAGGACCGTTATATGCATGTGTAAGATCAAGAACTTTCAGCCCCTCAAGGGCTTTTGCTTTCTTTTTCTCCTTCTTTGCAGGAATAACATATTCAAAAATACATACAGTTGAAAGAGGAGGATCCTCCAAAACATCTATAGAGCTTTCAAACTCAGGCTCCTCAGGGATAACCGCAACCTTAAATGAACGCACTTCGATAATTGCTCTTCCGTTTTCTTCACCCAAAAGTCTCGCCTTATACTCCATATAATCTCCGGCAAAACATGGCACAAACAATCTTACTTTTCTTACCTTTGCACATCTGCTCTGATTTCCATAAACCTTAGTCATCAATCTGTTTGCGGTATCTTCCATCAAAGTAATAGACCTTGCACCGTTTACAACTCCTCCACCGTAGAAAACATCTCTATCGGACATTCTATATCTTAATGTAACTTCAGTACTCATAATACCCCCTTATTAAAGATCAAGTTCTCTCCAAGGGTCAATAACTTCACCACTTGGCTGATTTCCACGTTGTAATTCTTTCTTTACTACAAGTACTACAGTACCTTCAGTAATCAATTTTGGAGGATCAAAATAATACATATCTCCCGGATTTGCATCTTTGATACCCATTCTATACGCAGGTGTTGCAACCTTATATGTACTTATTCTACAGGTTCTTGATGTATTTCCCACCTTTAGCATCTCTGCTCTAAAATTAAGTTGATCACCTACATACGCATCTTCATACAGTTCAACATCTGTATATCCAAGGCACAAAGATTCATCTCCGTCATTTAATATCATCAACTCTGTTTCAACATCACCGATAAAATCAAACTGTCTTCCAAACGGTATTTTTCCGTCAACATTATTTGCATCGGCAGTTGTCATATTGTAATTTAATTCCGCTACTTTTCTAACACTCATTTCACACCTCTGTTCTACTGTAATGTTGGGGCCAAAATATTTGACCCCAACACTTAAATCATATTATTGAGCATCACACTTCAATACTGCATTCAAAAGTACGCTGGCACCCTTTGTACACTGCTCAACCGGTGTAAACTCCTCTTCGCAATGTGAGTGTCCGTCCTTTGAAGGTACAAATATCATTGTAGTAGGCATCATATAACTTACAAACTGTGCATCATGTCCTGCACCTGAGTTAATTCTCTGATTTGAATATCCGAGCTCATTTACAGCTTCTGTTACATAACCTACCAGCTTCTCATCATAGTAAACTGTGTCTCGTGACCATGCCCTCTCATAACCTGTAGTACAGCCTACTATTTCCTTCGGCATATTCTTTATTACTTCAACAACCTGCTCTATAACCTTAGGATCCTCATGTCTTGCATCAATTGAGAACTCTACAAAATCAGGAATAACTGTATGTACATTTGGATGACATACTATCTCACCTGTGGTATATACTAATGCCTTATCAAGCTTATCAAGCTCATCATGAAGATACTGTAAAAGCTTTGCAGCTGCATATAATGCATCTTTTCTATATGGCATAGGAGTTGTTCCTGCATGATCTGACTGTCCGAACGCTTTGATTCTGTAGTTTATCATTCCAAGAACACAGGTAACTATTCCGATATCATTCTTTGCAGCCTCAAGGATAGGTCCCTGCTCAATATGAAGCTCGAACATTGCCTTATAATCCTTAGGATTTAATCTGTTTGCTACATCTCCCTTATAGCCGCTTGCTTCAAGAGCCTCTTTAAATGTCTTATTCTTATCAAGAACCGAGGTTGATGCCAGCATGTCCTCATGCTTAAACTTCTTTCCAATCTCTTCAGGCAAATAATCGTTACAGATAACACCTGATGACATCATAGCCGGTGGATATAATGAACCTTCCTCATTGGTCCAAATCATTGCTACAAGATTGTGTTTATGAGGTATCTTCTGTTCTGCAACAGTCTCCAAGACCTCCATAGCTCCCATTACACCTAAAATACCGTCATAGTTTCCACCGTTTCTAACCGAATCTGAATGTGAAGCCATAACAATTGCAGGTAAGGTAGGATCGCTACCCTCTAATGTTGCATACATATTTGCCATATCATCGGTCTTAATCTTTGCACCGATAGCTTCCATTCTTCTTTTGAATTCAGCTCTTGCCATAAGATTTTCTTTTGAAAGAGAATATCTTGTGATACCGCCATGTCCTGCATCACCAAACTGACTCATGGTCTTGATTTTATCTGCCATTCTATCTTCGCTACACTTATACATATTACCCCCTATTAAAACAACATATTATTTAAAATCGTACTGCCACTACCTATATATAAAGCAGTGACAGTAAAATACAATCATTAATACTTTAACTTCTAGGTACTCTCTTTACGAATCTACCCATTCCCGGCTTTCCAACGAAATCTCCGTTATCATAGACAAGCTGTCCTCTAAGGAATGTCTTTACAGGATATCCATGAAGCTTCTTTCCTTCCCATATGGTATGGTCATAGTCGGAATGCATATTATTTATACTTATTGTAAAATCCTTATCCCTGTCATAAATAACTATATCCGCATCATTCCCTACTATGACTCCGCCCTTCTTATCACATCCGAATATTCTTGCCGGATTTGTTGAGCAAAGAGCTACCGCCTGTGAGAAAGTGATTTTACCTGAATTAGCTGCATCAAGCATATACGGATACATATTTTCTACACCTGCACATCCGTTTGGAATCTTTGTAAAGTCGTCTATACCCCAATCCTTTTCATAACTTTGGAACGGGCAGTGATCTGTTGCAACAACATCAACCTGATTTTTCTTTATAGCTTCCCAAAGAGCCTGTCTGCTTTCCTCTCCCTTTATAGGAGGTGAGCATACAAAGTTTCTTCCGTCCTCTCTCTTATATACCTCACATGTAAACTCAAGATACTGTGGGCAGGTCTCCACATAAATAGGTACGCCCTCTTTCTTACCTTCTATACATGCTTCAAGTCCTTCCTTGTCAGCCATATGGACAATGTAGAGCGGTGCATCCAAATGCTTACACCAATGCAAAGCTCTTCTGTCGGCTTCAGCCTCAACAAACTCCTGACGTGCCAGATAGTGATACCAAGGACTCAAGTTTCCTTCTTTTTTAAACTTAGCTTCAAAATAATCTATCATATCGGAATTCTCTGCATGAACATTTACCAATGCTCCAAGTTCCTTTGCTCTGAGAAGCAAAGTCGCAAACATTCCGTCATCCACCATCATTCCGGCTTTTTTGTAAACCATGAAGCATTTGTAAGAAGTAATACCTTCTTTAACGGCTTCTTCCATCTCTTCAAGTATCTGACCGTCATTAAAGTCTGTAATAATACAATGAGATGCCCAGTCCACACATGCTTCTTTTTCAAGTATGGCTTTTTTGGAATTTACCAAATCCATAATGGTGCCACCTTTTCTCTGAACCGGATAGTCAAATATTGTAGTAACACCTCCACAGGCTGCAGCTCTGGTACCTGAAAGGTAACTGTCTGCAGAAATTGTTCCTCCAAAAGGCATGGCCAGATGGGTATGTACATCCAATGCTCCCGGAAGTACAAGTTTTCCTGTAGCATCCACTACTTCCTTGGCATCCATATCAAGATTCATTCCCATCTCAACAATCTTACCGTCTTTTACACCTACGTCACATGGGAACATATCCGTTGCCGTAACTACAGTTCCACCCTTAATAATTAAATCTAACATAGATCAACCCCCCTGATATATTATAGATAACTATTATTTTCCTTTAAATTTATGGTATGATTATCATTCTTATCCTTATAAACAAGTTTTCCCGGTTGTATACAATGCATTACCGGACAAACATTTAAGCAAAGATGACATCCTACACATTTATCTTCATTTATTGTAGGTACTCTGGTTGCATAGTCATATTCAATGGCCTGATGTGCCGCATCAAAGCATGATACATAACATCTTCCACATCCGACACATTTTTCTTTATCAATCTGAACCAGAATCTTATATGATCTGTCCAAATCATCGGCACCTACAATATTTCCTACAGCAGTGCCCACTATATCCTGAAGTTTATTGATTCCGTAATCATTCATATAATGTGACATACCGCTTATCATATCTTCAACAATTCTATATCCATATTGCATTACTGCAGTTGTTACCTGAAGATTTGATGCACCTAACATCAAAAACTCAAGACAATCTCTCCAAGTCTCTATACCGCCCATTCCGGTTATAGGAACTTTACTTACAATAGGATCATGCATTAAATCTGATATAAATCTAAGTGCAATAGGTTTTACCGCCGCTCCGGAATACCCTGATATTGCAGATTTTCCGTTTACAACAGGCATTCCTGTTCTTAAGTTTATATCAAGATTTGTGATAGATTTTACCGTATTGATTGCAGCTATTCCTTTTGCACCGCCTTCTATAGCGGCTCTTGCAGGAATCTCCATATTTCCAAGATTCGGTGTCATCTTTGCTATTATCGGCAATTTAGTACTTGAAGAAGCCACTTCACAATAATGTTTTACCAAATCAGGATTTTGTCCTACATCAGAACCCATAGTGGATGATGTCATCTGTGGACATGAGAAATTACACTCAATCATATCCGCTCCGGCCTTTTCAGACTCTTTCGCAAGTATTGCCCACTCGTCATCACTAGCGCCCATAATACTTGAAACTATCACTTTATTCGGAAAATCCTTCTTTAATTGCCTAATGAACTCAAAGTTTACTTCATTCGGCTTGTCTGAAGTCATCTCCATATTCTTAAATCCGGTCCAAGGTGTTCCCTCTTTTGAGGCTATATCAAATCTTGGGGAACATTCATTTGGTATAAAAACACTTATTGTTTTATAAAAAATACCACCCCAACCGGCTCTCAGTGCCTTGGCACACATTTCATAATTACTGCCTACAGGTGAAGAAGATAGAAAAAAAGGATTCTCACAATCAACACCTAAAAAATTTATTGATAAATCTTTTTTCAAAGCCATATTAATCTCCTCACCTTATATAATCTAATATCTGGTAAGCCGCTTCTTTTCCTTCATGAACAGACTCTACCACTGTTATACCGACACCATGTAATGCGTCACCGCCGGTGAATACTCCATCACCTGCCATAAGTCCTTTATAATCCTCTACCTGGTCCTGACCTATAGCAAAGATAACCATATCTGCCTTAAGTGTCATCTCATTATCGTCCTTCATTCCCTTTGCAACAAGAGCTCTTACATGACCGTTTTCCCCACAGATCTTTTCAGGCGCAAATCCTGTATAAATAGGAATTCCCATCTCTCTTACAAAAGAAATCTCTTCAATATTTGCAGGTGCTTCTTCTATAGTTCTTCTATAGCAGATACATGTTTTCTCAGCACCCAATTGTCTTGCGGTTGTAGCACAATCCATCGCTACATCACCACCACCGATTACAATTACTCTCTCCGGAAGCTCTTTTGTCTCACCGGTTCTTGCTTTAAACAAGAAATCAATAGCCGATTCAACGCCCTTAAGCTCGCTGCCTTCTACTGCAACCTTCTTTGAATCCCAAAGTCCGACTCCGACAAATACGGCGTCATACTCACTCTTTAGCTTAGGAATATCTTCAAATTTTATTTCCTTATTAAATTCAAACTTTACTCCCAGCTCTTTTATAAGTTCTATATCAAAATCCACAACTCTGTCGGGAAGTCTTGTAGGTGTAATACCATATCTCAAAACTCCACCGGCCTTAGCCTGCTTTTCAAAAACAGTTGTATCCACTCCTGCAAGTGCAAGCTCTCTTGCGCAAGCAAGTGATGCAGGTCCGGCACCTATCAGCGCTACCTTCTTTCCGATCTTTTCTCCGGCACTGATAAACTTTGCCGATATAGTCTGTTCTTCTTCAACCAGATATCTTTGTATTTTACCGATCTGTATAGGCTTGTCTATTCCACATCTACTACATTCTTCTTCACACATTCTGTCATAAGGACATACCCAGGCACATGAACCACCTAAAGGATTGTTTTCTCTTATTGTCTCTGCAGCACCTTTTATGTTCTTAAATCTCAGTGAGCGAATGAACTTAGCCGGGTCTGTCCCTGCCGGACATCCCTTAGAACAAGGTGCATCTTCACATAGAAGACACCTGGATGCTTCCTCCATGGCAAGTCTGTAATTAAAGCCTTCCGACTTCTCCATGCCATATGCCAATTTTAAAATTTTGCTCATATTAAAACCCCTTACTTTTTGATTCTTAATCCTCTAAAAATTTAGCAATAACCCAGTCTTTTTTATCAGTCTTCTTGAAAAACTTTGCTAATATAAATCTACCCAGATAATCCGATGCGAGCCCAACGATATTTCCCAGGATAAAGCAAATAATCAACATCTTCCAATTACCACCTGATGCAAAAGCACTAAAGCCGCCCATAAATGTGCAAGTTGCAAATCTGGTTAAATCACAATGTGTGATATAGATGATAACTCCACTGAATATTCCTGTTATCAATCCGTTAAACCATAGACTTCCGTTTACATTTACACATAGCCAAATGATTGTACATCCGATAAAGATACCTGCCATATTACTGCATAATGATCTGATAAAACCGTTTTTACCACAACCTGCTGCATAATAAGATGTACATCCTGCAAAGCCTACCCAAGTTGCTATCAGCGGACCGGCAAACATAGCTGAAATATATGTCCATAGGCCACATACAATTATGTTTGATATGGTATTTGATATAATAAATCCCGCCATACTGTCCTCCTTTCCTACATATTTTGTTTTTAAATGTTAAATAATTAACTATTATTTGTTTAAGAACTTATTTTATTCAATTATTATCTTAGAATATACAGCTATTGTATATTCAAGTTAATTTTTTCTGAATTTAACATATATTTTATCTGTATTTCCTTTTTGTCTCCTATAAATTTATTGCTAAAAGAATAAATTTTCGTATAATTAATTTAATAAAAAATAACTTTAATCTTTCTTTTGTGCATATTTCCATTTTTTGAAAGTAATCTTACACAATATCAACTTTATATTTTTGTTAGTTATGCCTATCTCAAAATTTTGTAACCTTATTTATGTAAAACAAAAAAGCCTCCCCTAAGGGGAGACTTTTTACCGGTATATAAATATACTCTTTATTCAATTATTAGTTTCTCGGTTTTACCGGAACTATTATTTTTACTATATGTCGATCTGTATTAGGCAGATCCACCGGTGAAAGCATAAATCTTTCTGTCACAGGTCCATCCACCATAAGCTCGTTTTCTTCTATCCATCTTTTCAGAGAAATATATGTATGCACTATATCGCTGTAATCGCCGACATGTATAGCATTGGCGGCAAGAAAGTTTCCGAATTTCTTTACTTCAACATCCTTGATATCATTTTCAACTACAATGGAAAACTCCACCTCACAATCTCTGTGAATAAATTGTCCAAACATCTCAGTATGATAGGATACAAGTATATCACCCTGAATATTCAGATTCCTTTCTTTTGCAGACTCTATAATATCTATCCATTTTTCCAGACTGACTTTTTCGTTCTTATAAGACTGCATCATGGTAGTTTTACCAAATACATATACTTCTCTTTGCTTTTCAAGCTTAAAAGAACTTTCTACATTGTAATTATTACTGTCTTCAAGTATTCTTTGCGCAGATTTAATTTTATTATTTAAAGTAGCAGCTTCTTCATACTTTTTATTGAGCTCAATAATTTCATCTTTTATGGAGTTTTGTTTTTTTGTCACTATAAGTTCTATCTTTTGAATATTATCTTCTTTTAATATATTTCTAACCTCTTCCAGCGAAAAGCCCATATATCTGAGCCTCTTTATGATAAAAAGCCTTACCATTTGATCATGACTATAATATCTGTAATTATTGTTTTCCTGTCTTATACTTGGAACCATTACATTTATTTTGTCGTAATATCTTAAAGTCTTTATAGGAATATTACATATTTCCGATACTCTCCCAATAGAATAATATTTGTCTTTCAAGTCTACCCTCCAAAATGAAACAAAGATGTCTCTATTTTATTTCTCTTCCAGCTCTTTATATGTAGCTCTAAGCTCCTCACAGGATTTTGCAAACTTTGCCTTTTCCTCGTCTGTAAGAGAGAATTCAAGTATTCTTTGGATTCCTGCACTGTTTATCACACATGGGACTCCAACGAATACATCATTTTGTCCGTATTCACCGCGAAGATTTGCAGATACTGTAAGAACCGAGTTCTCATCACCCAGTATTGCCTTTGTAATTCTTGTAAGGCTCATTCCTATACCGTAGTATGTAGCTCTCTTAGCTTCTATTATCTTATAAGCGGCCGTTCTTACATCGTCTTCAATGCGATCAAGCTCTTCTATATTCAATTTGCCCTTTGATTCGGCTATAAGATCTGTTATAGGCTTTGTTGCAAGCATTGCATTTGACCAAGGAACAAACTCCGAATCACCATGTTCGCCTATAACATAGGCATGCACGCTTCTCGGATCAGCCTGTATATATGAGCCGAGAAGATATCTAAGTCTTGCAGAGTCAAGTGCCGTACCCGATCCGATTACTCTTCTCGGATTAAATCCCGAAAGCTTATATGTAATCTCAGTCATTATATCTACAGGGTTTGTAGCAACAAGGAATATTCCGTTAAATCCGCTCTCCGTAATAGGGTCGATAATGGATTTGAACACTTCCATATTTCTCTTTAAAAGATCCCTTCTGCTCTCTCCCGGCGCCTGAGCAACACCTGCACATATTACGACAATGTCCGCATTTGTACAGTCGCTGTAATCTCCCGCCCAGATTCTCATATGTGAGCCTGAAAAGGCAAGACCATGGTTTAAATCCATAGCTTCACCCTCTGCTCTTAATTTATTTACATCTATAAGAACAAGCTCGTCCACAACATTTTGGTTTAACATAGCATATGCGTAGCTCATGCCGACCATACCGCATCCTACAAGAACAACTTTTCTCTTATCACTTTTCATATATTGCTCCTTTCGCAATCCTCTGTCTGACTATCTCATAAGCCAATACACCACAGGCAACGGATGCATTGAGTGAATCAATATCACCGTTCATAGGTATAGAAGCTATGAAATCGCAATTTTTCCTGACGCTTTCACTTACTCCGTCTCCCTCATTACCTATTACAAGTCCGATACTTCCCGTCAAATCAATATTATACATCCTTTCGCCGCCCATGTCTGCACAAACAAACCACATTCCTGCATCTTTCAGCTCCTGCATGATTTTATTTATATTGGTGACTTTGGCAACAGGCGTATAATTTATAGCTCCTGCTGAAGCCCTTGCCACTACGGCAGTAAGCCCTACAGCTCTGTGTTTAGGTATAATCACTCCATGAGCACCGCTGAGATTGGCTGTTCTTATAATTGCACCGAGATTATGCGGATCCTCTATGCCGTCTAAAATAAATACAAAAGGCGGCTCATTTTTTTGTCTTGCCTTTTCCAGTATATCCTCAACACTTGCATATTCATATGCAGCAACTATGGCAATAACTCCCTGATGCTTTCCGGTCTCGCTCATTGTGTCAAGTCTGTCCTTACTTACAAAATTTACATATGTACCGTGCTTTTTGGCTTCTCTTAATATTGTAGAAACTGTATAGTCCTTCAAACCGTCCTGCAAGTATAATTTGTCAACAGTTTTACCGCTTCTGAAAGCCTCTATTACCACATTTCTGCCTTCTATGGCATTTTCATTCATATATTCTTTACTCCAATATCATTATTTTCCAAGAATCTGTCAAGACCGGTTTTGACAAGTTCAAGCGCTCTGTCAAACTGATTGTCCAGATATAAAAAACCTATAAGACTTTCAAATCCGGTAGCATATTTATAATCAGTCATACTGGCATTCTTTGCCATGGTATGCGGAGAAGAGTTCCTACCCCTTTTAAATATGGTGAACTCTTCCTCGCTTAACTCATCCTTTATCAGTTTTATAATTTGTGCCTGTGCTCCGGCTTTTACAAGAGAAGTGGCATCCTTATTAAGTTTATTTACCGGGCGGTTTCCACCTGATACCAGAATACTTCTTATTATAAGTTCATATACCGCATCACCTATATAAGCCAGTACCAATGGAGAAAACTCTTTTGCATCCCTTTTTTCTATATTAAAAGGTTTCAGAAGATAATCTAAGATCTCTTCCATTTAACTCCCTCTCTTGTATCTTCAAGTACAATACCTCTCTCAAGGAGATTGTTTCTGATCTTATCAGCAAGTGCAAAATCCTTATTCTTTCTGGCCTGAGTTCTCTGCTCTATCAGATCCTCTATTTCGCTGTCAAGAATTTCGGTCTTTCTTTCTGTAATAATTCCAAGTACGTCACAAAGCGGCTCTATTATATTTAAAAGTCCGTTTGCATACTCTGTTGTGCTGTTTTCATTTAATGAAGTGTTTGAAAGCTTTATAAGCTCAAATATAGCACTTATCGCATCAGCCGTATTGAAATCATCATCCATCGCGGCTACAAACTTATCCTTTAATACCTTTGCCATCTCAAGATTTGAGAGCTCGGCATCTGTAATCGGTGAAGTATTATTCTTCTTCTGAACATCCTTTAAGTTTTCAACACCTGTAAGAATTCTCTCCAAGCTGTTCTTTGAAGCTTCCATAAGCTCCGCCGAGAAATTAAGAGGACTTCTGTAGTGTGCGGAGAGCATAAAAAATCTTAATACCTGAAGATCGTACTTCTCACTGATATCTCTTACTGTAAAGAAATTACCTAAAGATTTACTCATCTTCTTATTGTCAATATTTAAGAACGCATTATGCATCCAATAATTTGCAAAGCTCTTTCCGCTTGCCGACTCCGACTGAGCTATCTCGTTTTCATGATGTGGGAAGATAAGGTCTTCTCCGCCGCCATGGATATCTATCTGATCGCCAAGATATTTTTTACTCATTACGGAACATTCTATATGCCATCCCGGTCTTCCCTTTGACCATGGTGAATCCCAGTAAGGCTCTCCGTCTTTTTTAGGTTTCCAAAGCACGAAGTCATTGCTGTCTTCCTTTTTGTCCTCACCCGTTACCTTAATCTCTCTGAATCCGGACTGAAGTTCATCAATATTCTTATGTGAAAGCTTACCGTATCCGTCAAAGCTTTTTACTCTGAAATATACCGTACCGTCCTTTGCCACATATGCATGGCCGTTTTCGATAAGAGTTGATATCATCTCCTCCATACCGCCTATCTCTTCTGTTGCCAGAGGATTTTTTGTTGCAGGAAGCACATTCATTGCCTCCATATCTTTCTTACATTCATTTATATATCTTGTGGAAATTACAGAGGCATCAACGCCCTCTTCTATCGCCTTATTGATTATCTTATCATCAACATCCGTAAAGTTTGAAACATAGTTTACATCATATCCTCTGTATTCAAAATATCTTCTTACCGTATCAAAGAAAATCATCGGTCTGGCATTTCCGATATGTATCAAATTGTAGACTGTAGGTCCGCAGACATACATTCTTACTTTTCCCTCTTCAATAGGTACAAACTCTTCTTTCCTTTTAGAAAGTGTATTAAAAATCTTCATAAAATTCCTTTTATCCTTTACTTGGGCATCCGTTGCAGCCGGTGCAATCCTTTGAATCTGTAGATACATAAAAAGCATCTCTTACCGAATTCAACAGACAGACACTGTGCGCAGATATACCGCTTTCATTTCCTGTAAAGCCAAGCCCCTCTTCTGTGGTCGCCTTTATATTCAATTGGCTCGGTGATATACTCAGCGTATCACATATCACTTCCTTCATCCTATCAATATGAGGAGCAATTTTAGGCTTTTGCGCAATAACAGTTGCATCTATATTTTCTATTATATATGCATTCTCGTCAAGTATATTAGCAACTTTTTTCAAAAGCACAACACTGCTTACATCCTTATATTCCGCTTTTGTATCCGGAAAATGTTTTCCTATATCCCCAAGTCCTGCAGCTCCAAGTAAAGAGTCCATTATCGCATGTAAAAGCACATCCGCATCCGAATGCCCGAGAAGTCCCAGAGTATGCTCTATCTCCACTCCTCCGATTATAAGCTTTCTGCCTTCTACAAGTCTGTGAACATCATATCCATGTCCTATTCTCATAATTACCTTTCCGTCTCTTCTATATGAAAAAACAGGCAAGTCAAAGACCTGCCTGTATGTTAAACAACTACCGGTCAAGCCGGCTTATTTTAAACCATTTATGATATTTCATAAATATGCTTAAGCTATTTTCTCGATTCCCTTCATATGGTCATCTAAAAAAGCTTCCAATTCTTCGTTCTCGCCTGAATATCTGACTGCCAAAACATGTCTAAGGTCCATGCTCAGCACTCCTATAATAGATTTTGCGTCAATCATGATACTGTTGTCATATAAATCCACATCAAAATCACACCCGGTAGCAACTTTAACAAAGTTCTTAGCGTCTTCAACCGACAGAAGGCGGATTTTTCTTTCTTTCATATCTATACCTCATTTTATAACATCGTATTTTGCACAATACAAAATACATTGCATTATTTAACCACCAAATATAGGCATTTGTCAAGTATGATATGTTACAAATAGAAAAATTATTTATTATTTTTCACCAAGGCCTGACTCGATAGCCTCTACCAAAGTCTTCATTGCTTCCTCTTCGTCATCACCTTCAACTATCAGATTTACCTCTGTGCCTGACTTGATACCTGCAGCCATAACATTAAGTACGCTCTTAGCAACTATCTTCTTCTCACCGTACTCAATTATTATATCTGATTTAAACTTCATTGCTGTCTGTGACAGAACTCCTGCCGGACGTAGGTGCAAACCTGAAGGATTCTTGATAGTAATTTTTCTACTTAACATAATAATCTTCCTTTCATATTTCAAGATCTTTTGATCATTGATATAAACATTACCTATTAATTATAAATCAAAGTATACCAATCGTCAAACGATATTCTCTCTTGCCTTGGCTCTTTCAATCGACTCTCTTTTTGAAAATGAGCATCCGCAATAATCCTGCCTGTATAGCTCATGTTCCTTAGACAAATCCACAGATCTCTTATATCCGTTTTTCTTCTTAAAATCGCTTGGCAAATACTTTACATTATATTCTTTAGCCACCTCTTCACCTATTTCACAAAGTTTTTCGGCATTCTTCATAGGTGAAATTGTAAGAGAAGTTGTAAAATAGTCAAAACCGTAATCTGATGCCGCTTTTGCAGCCTCATGCAGTCTTAGCTCGAAGCAGATATCACATCTTTTTCCGCCCTCTTTTTCATTTTCATAGCCCTTTATTCTGCTGTGAAAAATACTCGGATCATAATCTCCTTCAATAAATTTTACCTCTGAAGTAAAATCCATCTCTTCTATCAGCCTCTTTGCTTCTTCCACCCTGAGCCTATATTCCTTGGTGTCATCAATATTCGGGTTGTAAAAAAACACAGTCAAATCAAAATGCTTTTCCAAATATTCCATACAATATGATGAACACGGTCCGCAACAGGCATGAAGAAGAAGCCTTGGGCGATTGCCCAAAGCTTCCTCTTTCTTTATAATATCTTCCAATTCTTTTTGTAAATTTCTCTTCATCACGCCAAAAAGTCCCTGATTCTCTTTGATCTGACAGGATTTCTGAGCTTTCTCAAAGCCTTAGCCTCAATCTGTCTTATTCTCTCTCTTGTTACCTTAAACTCTTTTCCTACTTCCTCCAAGGTTCTAGGATGTCCATCCTCAAGACCGAATCTAAGCACAATAACCTGTCTTTCTCTTTCTTTCAAGTCTCCAAGCAATGTATCGATATGCTCTCTGAGCATTACCGATTCGACATTTCCCTCAGGTGTCAAAACATTTGCATCGGCTACAAAATCTCCAAGGTTTGAATCATCTTCCTCACCTATAGGAGTCTCCAAAGATGCCGGCTCTCTTGCAATCTGCATTATTTCCATGACCTTTTCTTCTGTCATATCAAGTGCATTTGCAAGTTCTGTAACACTTGGCTCATAACCCAGTTCCAAAGTAAGTTTTCTTTGCATTTTGCTCATCTTGTTTATGGTCTCTACCATATGTACCGGAACTCTTATGGTTCTTGCCTGATCTGCAAGTGCTCTTGTTACAGATTGTCTGATCCACCATGTAGCATATGTTGAAAGCTTAAAGCCCTTTGTGTAGTCAAACTTCTCTACACCTTTTATAAGGCCTAAATTACCCTCCTGTACCAAGTCAAGGAAACTCATTCCTCTTCCTGTGTATCTCTTTGCAATACTTACAACCAAACGAAGGTTAGCTTCTATAAGACGCTGCTTTGCGTATTCATCGCCATCCTGTTTTCTTTTCGCCAATTCAAGCTCTTCATTTGCTGTCAAGAGAGGTACAGTACCTATTTCTTTAAGATACATTCTTACAGGGTCCTCAGTACCTACACCTTCAAGCAGGTCAATCGCACTGAGATCTATGTCCTCTTCAGAGTCCTTGTCAAACTCATCATCGTCGTCTAAGAGTAGTGAGTCATCATCTGCAATACTGTCTATATTATCAATATTGTCAATATCAATATTAATATCATCCGAGATGTTTTCATTGATCTCAATACCCTTGTTCTCAAGGTAAGAATAAATCTGCTCTACGTTGTCGGCATTCAGCTCCGTACCCGCAAAAAAATCATTTATCTCACCTATATTAAGTTTCATGTCAGAAGCCATGCCCTTATTTACAAGTTCCTCCAGTTTCTGTAAGAACTCCTGCGGTGACATCTTTTTCTTATTTGCACTTTCACTGCCTTTTGATGCCTTACTTCCTGTAGTATTTCGGTTTTCTTTAGCCACTAAGATCATCCCTTCACAAATAGATGCCGATAATTGACATATCTATTTTTATTTTATCTGCAAACAATCTGAAATAAATGCACGTTCTTAAAATGAATATAATCAGCCATTGTATTTACTTCTATCATTTGCATTGACATTATAATGCTTTTAATATTTTTTTTCAAGCGGATATTTATACAGTAAAATTGAAAATAATATCAAAAGAGCCTGTAAATTACTTTGTCGAGTATAATACAAGCTCTTTACCGAATTTTCATACCCGTCTTCCGTCGAAGTACTATGAAAGTTCCGACGTTTTAAATTTCTAATAAGCTATTTAGTTTTATGCAATTCTTTTAAATCCCTTATTTTAAAGGCTTTTCTGACATAAAAAATATTTCAAAAAATTTGAA
>NZ_BTHK01000010.1:0-120053 GCF_033242365.1 Lachnoanaerobaculum sanguinis | reverse complement strand
AACATAAAATACTAGAAAATACTATATAATAAAACGAATATTTTGACAAAAATTTCAACTGAAGAATGTAGGTTATATGCGGGTTGTAGGACTTTTTTAATGATTATTTAGGTGAACAAACTGTCAAAGACCCGTATAACAGACTTATTTTTATATGTCAAGCGAATTTTAAATATTATTTTAAAATTATTTTATGTCCCCTGTTAATTAATTTCTTTTTCCATTTTAGGTCTTGTAAAAGTGTAAAATTTGGACTATAATACGAAAAATGATTTTTATAAAGGAGAAGTATGAGACATCTTTTAAACCCATTGGACTTTTCTGTTGAAGAAACTAATGCACTCTTAGAGCTTGCTATTGATATTGAAAACAACAGGGGAAAGTATTCTAAAATTTGTGAAGGAAAAAAATTAGCAACATTATTTTATGAGCCAAGCACACGAACCAGACTCTCATTTGAAGCAGCGATGCTTAATTTGGGAGGTAGCGTACTTGGCTTTCATTCTGCCGACTCATCATCCGCAGCAAAGGGAGAAAGCGTTGCAGATACTATCAGAGTAATTTCTTCATATGCAGATATAGCGGCAATGCGTCATCCGAAAGAGGGTGCACCGCTTGTTGCAAGCAAATTCTCTTCTATTCCGGTAATTAATGCCGGTGACGGTGGACATCAGCATCCAACACAGACTCTTACAGACCTTTTGACAATAAAGAGAATGAAGGGAAATATCTCAGACCTTACAGTCGGACTTTGCGGCGACCTGAAGTTCGGTAGAACAGTTCATTCACTTATTAACGCTCTTATCAGATATCCGAATATCAAATTTGTTCTTATCTCCCCTGAAGAGCTTAAAGTTCCCGACTATATCAGAGATGATGTACTTAAGGCAAATAATATCGAGTTTAGTGAAGTTACAAGTCTTGACGAGGCTATGCCTGAGCTTGATATACTTTATATGACAAGAGTTCAAAAGGAACGTTTCTTCAACGAGGAAGATTATATTCGTTTGAAGGACACATATATTTTGGATAAGCAGAAATTAAAGCATGCTAAAAAGGATATGTATATACTCCATCCTCTTCCAAGAGTAAATGAAATAAGCGTTGAGGTTGATAATGACCCTAGAGCCGCATATTTCAAGCAGGCTGAGTTCGGTGTATATGTAAGAATGGCTTTGATTCTCACTCTTTTGGAGGTAAAATAATGTTAAATATCAGTGGATTAAATGAAGGTGTGGTACTTGATCATATAGAAGCCGGAAAAAGCTTGGATATATATTTTCACTTAGGACTTGATAAGCTTGATATACCTGTTGCAATTATAAAGAATGCCAAATCTAAAAAAATGGGTAAGAAAGATATTATCAAAATCGAAGGTGATGTACTTGATTTGATAGATTTTGATGTAATCGGATATATTGATCACAATATCACAATCAATGTTATAAAGAATAATGCAATAGTTGAGAAAAAGACTGTTTCATTACCTGAGAAGATAACAAATATTATCAAGTGTAAGAACCCCAGATGTATCACTTCGATAGAACAGGAGCTCCCACATATCTTCTATCTTTCAGATAAGGAGAATGAGGTATATCGTTGCATCTATTGTGAAGAGAAAAGAAATAAGAAAAAATAATATTTTAAACTACAAAACTGCCGGATTAAATTTTAATCCGGCAGCCTTTTTATACCAATATGGCTTTCTTTATTTCCACCTTTTCAGGTAATCCTTTTATTTCTCTTAGAATCTTCATGAACTCTTTTCCGGTAATAGTTTCCTTTTCTATAAGGAACTCTGCCAGTTTGTCCATTACATCTTTATTTTCTCTAAGGATTCTAAGGGCTTCATCATAGCTCTTTTTAAGTATTTTCATTACTTCTTTGTCAACTTCGGTAGCCGTATTGTCACCACAGTCAAGTATTGCCTGTCCTGACAGGTATTGATTTTCAACTCTTGCAAGTCCCATCAATCCGAACTTTTCACTCATACCGTACTGTGTAACCATTGCTCTGGCAATAGAGGTAGCCTTTTCAATATCATTTGATGCACCTGTTGTTACTGAATCAAATACTATTTCCTCGGCCGCTCTACCTCCAAGAGTACTTACAAGCATATCCTCAAGTTCTTTTTTTGACTTAAGATATGTCTCTTCTTCAGGTACATACATTACATAACCCAAAGCACCCATGGTCCTCGGTACAATAGTGATTTTTTGTACAGGCTCGGAGTTTTTTTGCAGTGCAGAGATAAGCGCATGTCCCACCTCATGGTAGGATACAATTCTTCTCTCTTCCTGATTCATAACTCTGTCCTTTTTCTCCTTACCGACAAGCACCACTTCAACAGCTTCAAAAAGATCTTTTTGCTTTACAGCTTTTCTACCTTTTTTTACGGCCAAAATAGCAGCTTCATTTATCATATTGGCAAGGTCCGAACCTACAGCACCTGATGTAGCAAGTCCTATTGCTTCAAGATCTACGCTGTCATCCATAAGTACATCTTTTGAATGTACCTTAAGGATGTCAACTCTTCCTTTAAGATCAGGTCTTTCAACAATCACTCTTCTATCAAATCTACCCGGACGAAGTAATGCAGGGTCAAGTATCTCAGGTCTGTTTGTAGCACCCAGTACTATAAGACCTTTTGATGAATCAAAGCCGTCCATTTCGGAAAGAAGCTGATTGAGAGTTTGTTCTCTCTCATCATTTCCTCCACCCATTCTGGAATCTCTGCTCTTACCTATAGCATCTATCTCGTCTATAAATATGATAGCAGGAGCCGCCTCCTGTGCCTGTTTAAATAAATCTCTTACTCTTGAAGCACCAACACCTACAAACATCTCTACAAAGTCTGAACCTGACAGAGAAAAGAACGGTACATCCGCTTCTCCGGCCACAGCCTTTGCTAAAAGTGTTTTTCCTGTTCCCGGAGGTCCTACCAAAAGAGCTCCCTTCGGAAGTCTGGCACCAATCTTTGTATATTTCTCAGGATTATGCAAAAAGTCAACGATTTCAGTCAAAGACTCTTTTGCTTCATCTTCACCTGCTACATCCTTAAATGTAATACCGGTTTCCTTTTGAACATATACTTTCGCATTGCTCTTGCCGACTCCCATGAATCCGCCTCCACCCATTTTCTTCAAGAGGAAATTCATCATAAGTATGAAGAAAATAAACGGTAGAATAAAGCTTAGGAATGACAGTATCGTAGATGTAGTCTCAAACCTTTCCATAGTTGCCGGTACATTGGCAGCATATAATCTGTCAACCAATGAATCGTCTTCTATTCTGACCGTCTTATACACAGTCATGGTTGAGTAGTCTGAAAGATTAGGCTTTACCTTTATTTCAATGGCAGTTGCCATTACCTTTACCGACTCCACCTTTCCGTCATTTACCATTTGCATAAACTCAGTATAAGGTACTTCCTTCGTTGTGGCCTTTTTCAGCCTGTTTGAAAGTATGCTTACTGCAAAGAATGCAATGGCAGCCGCAATAATAAGTATAATAATCGTCCTATTATTCAGCCCATTGGATTCATTTTTATTTTTTTTATCCATACACTTCCTTTCTATTTTATTTTACTCTTATTATAATTTATAAGAGAACCTGCCTCCACTATGGATTTTTCCGCATCAGTCATTTCTGCAATGCTTAAGCTTATTTCTTTTATATTTTCACCTATAATATAGGCAGGAATTTTTGACATATCACCTCTTAGATGCTTCTTGATATTAGGTACGAAGATATAATCTCCAACCTCGAAATCAGGCTCAGAATCTAAAAGGAAAGGCAGCATACCCCAGTTCATCACATTTGAGCGATATCTCTTTGTTGCATACTCCTTGGCAATGTTTGCAAGACCGCCGATAACTCTCTGGCAACTCGCAGCCTGCTCTCTTGCAGAACCGTCACCGGGTTTCTTGGCATATATCATACTGCCTATCTCGGTTTCGTTTGCGACAATATCTGCAAATTCAGGTATATTCTTTATCTTTTCAAATATATTTGATAACTCCGTATTATCTTTTAAGATGTCCTCACCTTTTCTTCTTGACTTTTCGATAACATCTACCGCCTTGCTTCTGCCTACATATTCAGGATCTCTTCTTGAAAGTGTAAACTCTGCAAGTCCAAGCGGATTTGATCTGTAAGAAGATGTCTCTCCTGAAGGTATAAGCTCATCTGTAGTGGTTACCTCGTCAAGTATCTTTGAACATACCTTTAAAAGAATATTGTCGGTAAGAGCGGTCATCTCAGGCCAGTCCTTTATATTAGGTCCGTAAACCAAAGCACTGTCCTCTCTTGCCTCTCCAAATCCCTGATATACTCTGTTTTTATATATTGTGTCATCATAATTATACTCAGGTACAATATAATCATCTGCAAACTCTGTAGCAGGTGTTAAAAATCCCTTGTTTCTTGCAGTTGCGGCTACAGATCTCGCATCCATAAGAGCTACAGCGGACATCTGACCCGATCCCGGCTTTGAACCTTCTCTGTTAGGGAAGTTTCTTGTAGTATGTCTTATAGAAAGGCCGTTATTTGAAGGAGTATCTCCGGCACCGAAGCAAGGTCCGCAGAATGCAGTCTTTACTACCGCACCGCTTTCCATAAGATCCGCTACAGCACCGTTTCTTGTTGTTTCTATAAATACAGGTTGTGATGAAGGATATACATTTAAGTTAAACTCATCAAATCCTGTACTGTATCCTTTAAGTATATGTGCAGCCTCCATTACATTTGAATAAGTTCCGCCTGCACAACCTGCTATAATACCCTGTGATACTCTAAGCTTTCCGTTTTCTATTTTATCTAAAAGTCTTAGACCCTTTCCGGCTTCTCCACCTATCTTTATTGCCTCAAGCTCAACTTCATGAAGAAGATCTTCTAAATTCTCATTAAGGAAATCTATTTCATATACATTACTTGGGTGGAATGGAAGTGCAATCATCGGCTTGATTGTAGAAAGGTCCACATGAACAACACCGTCATAATATGTTATATCGGCAGGCTTTAATTCTTTATAATCCTCAGGTCTTCCGTGAACTGTAAGGAATTTCTTTGTATCCTCATCAGTCTCCCAAACAGATGAAAGGCATGTAGTCTCTGTAGTCATAACATCTACACCGTTTCTATAATCTGTGGTCATAGATGCTATTCCGGGTCCTACAAACTCCATTATCTTATTCTTTACATATCCGTTTTTAAATACCTTACCTATTATTGCAAGTGCGATATCCTGCGGTCCGACACCGGCCTTCGGTGCTCCCTCAAGATAGATTGCAATAATTTCAGGTCTGTTTACATCATAAGTATCCTGTAAAAGCTGTTTTACAAGCTCACCACCGCCTTCACCTATAGCCATTGTTCCAAGTGCTCCGTATCTGGTATGTGAATCGGAACCGAGTATCATCTTTCCACAACCTGCAAATGCCTCTCTCATATACTGATGTATTACCGCAATATGAGGTGGTACATATATACCGCCATATTTTTTTGCGGCGGAAAGACCGAACATATGGTCGTCCTCATTTATAGTTCCGCCAACTGCACAAAGTGAGTTGTGACAATTTGTCAAAACATAGGGTATAGGAAATTTTTCCATACCGCTTGCCTTTGCAGTCTGTATTATTCCAACAAAAGTAATATCATGTGAAGCCATGGCATCAAACTTCAGTCTGAGCTTATCCATATTTCCTGAAGTATTGTGTTTTTCAAGTATATTGTAAGCTATACTTCCCTTTCTGGCTTCTTCCTTATCTATATCTTTGACTGTAACAGCTTTTAATTTATCTAAATCATTCTCTTCTATAAGTGTCTTACCGTTAATAAGGTAAGCTCCACCATTGTACAAATTAACCATATTTCCTCCTAGTTTTCCAGAATAGTATATACTATCAAAAAATTATTTTCAAGGCTGATGATTTTATTGGAAAAACCAAAATGAGGGCTCTGCCCTCATTTATGATACGGTTCATTATTTCTGATCCTGTATGCTCTATATATTTGTTCCAGTAAAATAACTCTCATCAGCTGATGCGGAAAAGTCATCTCTGAAAAACTCAAGCTTTCATCAGCTCTGTCAAGCACGGTTTTATGAAGTCCTAAAGAGCCTCCGATTACAAATGCCAGATTTCCTTTTGATAGAATATCATATTTTTCCATTCTCTTAGAAAAATCTTCTGAAGAATATTTCTTACCGTCTATTGCAAGCGCAACAACATAGCTGTTTGAAAGCTTTGATAAAATCCTTTCGGCTTCAACTTCCTTGATTTTTTCTTCTTCAAGTAAACTTGCATTTGCAGGAGTTTTCTCATCCTTTAATTCTATTATGTTTAACTTTGCATATCTTGAAAGTCTTTTTGAATATTCATCTATAGCGTCTTTGAAAAACTTTTCTTTAATACTTCCGACAACCACAATATTTATATTCATAAACTATTCCTTAAAGTAATATCCGACACCCCATTTGGTATGAATATACTTCGGCTCACTTGGGTTCGGTTCAATCTTTTCTCTAAGCCTTCTCACATGTACATCAACAGTTCTTACATCACCTGCTTCATGTAACTTATTTCCCCAAACAATATTTAAAAGCTTCTCTCTGGAATATACTTTATCAGGATTTTGTGTGAGAAGCTCAAGAATATCAAATTCCTTTGCCGTAAGATTAAGCTCCTTATCCTTTTCAAATACTCTTCTGCTGTCAAGATCAAGCTTAAGATCTGAAACTTCGATAATTCTCTCGTTTTTTTGTGCAGCCTTAGCCTTCTTTGAATTTCTTCTTATAATCGCCTTTATCCTTGCCTTAACCTCAAGTATATTAAAAGGTTTTGTAATATAATCATCTGCTCCGTATTCAAGCCCGAGAATCTTATCCATATCTGTTCCCTTGGCAGTCAACATGATAATCGGCATCTCGGAAAACTCTCTGATAGCCTGACAAACTTCCATGCCGTCCATTTCAGGTAACATCACATCCAAAAGCACTATATCATATTCTTTTTCTTTAGCCATCTTTAAAGCTTCACTTCCGTCATAGGCTACATCCACCTCATAACCGTCCTGCTCCAGGCTGAACTTTATTCCTTTGACTATTAATTTTTCATCATCTACAACAAGTGCTTTATTCATTATTTACTCCTAATTTATACAAATCTTATCTTTAATCTTATTAAATGCCGCTTCTTTTATTCCCGATATATTCATTATATCTTCAATATTTGAAAAAGATTTAGAGTTTCTGTATTTTATTATAGCTTCAGCTTTTCTCTCACCGATACCGGGTAAAGTCATCAGTTCTTCCTTAGAAGCTTTATTGATATTTACAAGTGAACTGCTGTTTATGGCATCTTCAATCTGAATCGGCTTTAGATCTTTAGCCTCATCCTGACTCGGGATTATTATATGTTCACCCGGTTCAAGCTTTTTTGCCAAGTTTACATAATCCCTGCATGCATTTTCACTGAAGCCTCCGGCCATCTCAACAGCTTCTTTTATTATAGAGCCTTTTTTTAGAGTGTATACATCAGGTTTATTTACACAGCCCGAAATAAAAACATCAATATATTCTTCTGCAGTTACGGCTTCGGATATACTCTCTTTGGTTACACTCTCTGAAATAACTTCCTCGACCTCAGTTTCAGTATTTTTTCCAAACTCTATACCTGAATCTTCTTTACAAGATGTTAATAAAATCGTTAAAAACATTATTAAAAAAATCTTTTTCATAGCTTTCTCCTTAAGAAAGCCTTGTAAGTATAATTATATTCTAGCAAATAAAATGTTAAAAACAAGTATCTAAAATATTAAGTATTTAATACAGTCTCTTTTTTAAAGCTGCAATTACAAGATGTTCTGCCAATACGGATGTGGTCACAGCCCCTACACCCTTTGGAACAGGTGTTGCCATAGCTGCATTTTTTACATTTTCAAGGTCTACATCTCCGCAAAGTTTTCCTTCAAAGAAGTTTATACCTACATCGATTACAACAGCATCTTCACCTATATAATCGTCATTTATCATCTTAGCTCTGCCGATTGCTACTATTAAAATGTCTGCATTTTTACACATCTTCTTTAAATCAGCCGTTTTTGAATGACAAAGTGTTACCGTGGCATTTTTTTGAATTGCAAGCATGGCTACCGGCTTACCGATTACCATACTTCTTCCAAGTACCACTACATTTTTCCCCTCAAGCTCTATATTATTGCTTTCAAGGATTTTTATTACCGCCCTTGCGGTACAAGGAGCAAAACCGCTTTCATCTCCCGCAAAAACCTTTGCTATATTTTTATATGAAATACCGTCCAAATCTTTTCTCTCATCCAGTACCTCTATAACCTTCTTCTCGTCTATATGCTTTGGCAAAGGTCTGAAAAGCAAAATTCCGTCAATTTCATCATCTTCATTTATCTTCTTAAACTCATCTATAAAATCATCCGATGAAATATTTTCATCAAATTCAAAAACTTTTGTTTTTAATGAAAGAGACTCCATTTTTTTTACAGCGCCTTTTTCATATGAAATATCTGCAGGATTTGAGCCTATTCTGACTATTCCGAGAGTAGGAATATATCCCTTAAGCTCTGAAAGCATTCCTGAAATTTCATCTTTTATTTTCTCAGCCGTATCTGCTCCATATAATAAAATCACAAAAGCACCTCCAGAACTTCCCTGTATATGATATCCGCCTTATTCATAGTGTTTTCAAGTATTTCACTTGCTTCATCCATAAGATCTTGAGCTTTCTCTCTGTTCTTCATATACTTTACATTTATCACTACATTCATCATAGCACCGCATACCGCACTTCTAAGCATACTTACAGCTACGCCTGCATCAGATACGGCAAGCTTTGAGCCCTTCTTTGCAAGAAAATCAACAGCAACAAGCATACTGTAAGCCTCTTTCATAATATCAAGCGGAACCATGGCCGCATCAAAAAGAAGTTTTTCCATATTTTCTTCATGCATTTTCTTTTCCTCATCATTTTGAGGTTTAAAGCCGTATGCCTGTGAAAGCGGATAGAAAACTTCGGCATCCTTATCTGAAAGCTTTATAAAGCTCTCCATATGCTTATTCATATCTTCCAATATTTTTTTTATATCATCTTCCACTGATATATAGCTCTTCTTACCTACTGTAAGATTACAGACCATACTTGAAAGAGCCGCCGACAGTGCACCTGCAACGGCACTTGCACCTCCACCTCCCGGTACAGGAGCCTTAGAGCCAAGTTCCTTTATATATTCATCTATATTGTATCCGGCTGTATTCACTATGACCATCCTTTCCATACTTCAGGTGCATAACCTATAGTTGCTTCCTTACCGTTTCTTACTATCGGAAGTTTTAGAACCTGCTGATTTTCTAAAATCTTAGGTATCTTATCTTCCTCAGAAAGATATTTTATCAAAGTAAGAGTTTCTCTGTCCTTGCATTTTTCATCAAGCATATTTTCAAATCCGCCTACCGCCTGCATTACTGAAGTAAACTCACCCTTTGATAAGCCCTTTTCCTTCATATCCACAAGCTGAAACTTAATATTTCTTTCCTTGAAAAATCTGACAGCCTTCTTTGTGTCTGATGACTTATTAGTCCCAAATATCTGTATATTCATATTTTCTCCAAAACATGCCTTTTTAAAATAAAGGCCCTTATTTGGGCCTTGTTTTTATTTTCTTCTTGTTTAACCATAAAATCAATCCTATATAAAGAGCATAGAAAACTCTAAGTCTTCCTTTAAAAGATATATCCACCTCTATGATCTCATCATAAAACATAGGTACAATCTTAAAATCATCTTTGTAAAGCGGATAGAATATCGCAACCGCCTCAAGCACCTGCCCTGTTGTAGACGGATCATCAAAACCGAATTTAAAAAATCCCACTATTCTTTTCGGCAATATATGTACCAAAAGATTTTTGGTCTTTTCAAGCATCAGTAAAAGAGTTTTCTTGTTTTCCTCTTCTGTAAGTAAGTAATGAATATCCTTTGCCTTATTTATAAGCTTATCAAGTTTACTTTCTTTCTTAGCTGAGCTTTTCTTTTTCTCAGGTTTGTTTTTCTTCTTTTTTGATTGTTTCTTTTCTTGTTTATCCAGCTCTTTTATTTTATTATCGGCTTCTGAATTTTCTTGTTTTCCGGAAATTACACCGGCTTTCTTATTATTCTCTACAGTAATATCTAATTTTTTATTTTCATTAACTGTATCCGGGTTTTCTTCAACTTCCGACTCGTAATTTTCTATTCCTTCAATGGAATCCGTCTCTTCTTCATCATCACGATTTGAATATACTTTAAAAAGCCAGCCCACCTTACCTATAATATCAAGACCGTCTTTATATGTAATATTAAGAGATAAAAATTTAAAGAACCATGTCACACTTAGTGCTATATCAGGTACTTCCTTAAAATATATCTTACCTCTGTATCTTACAGGAATAAAAAGTACCATCAGTATAATCAGTAATGCCAAAGCAATGATTGCAAGTATGACAATACCTATAATTTTCAATGCCGCAAGCAGTACACCGATCATACTTCCTCCATCTTAAAAAAGCTGTAATACTCAAAATCTTTTCTTTTTCTATAGGTATCTTCAACTATATTTGAGATAAGCTCAATTCCCGATTTTTTACCAAGAGCAAGACCCACTATGAGAGCATCAGTCTTTCTGTAATTATTCAAAAATATGGAATTATGTACAAGTGAAAGCTTCTCTTCACCTTCAAGAAATACAACAAGATGCAGTAAAAAACTCGGTTTATTAAATTTCAGCATTCTCATATATTTTCTATAGTCTTGTTTTATATCCGGTGAAAGATATATCTTTTTTGAAAATACCATAATCTACCTTGATACCTAAATATCTGTCCCTTTCTTAAGAGAAATGTTCCAAAATACACTTTCTCAGTAATCCCAGTGCACAAATAACTGTTTGCTCTCTGACATTGGCTCTGTCACCTGAAAATCTGAACTCTTCTACATGTACAATATCCTTTATACAAACTCCCACATATACAAGTCCTACAGGCTTTTCATTTGTTCCTCCGTCAGGACCTGCAATACCCGTTACAGAGATACTTATATCTGTATCCGCCGCAAGGGCCGCACCTACAGCCATCTCTTTTGCCGTCTGCTCACTTACCGCTCCGTATTTTTTCAGAGTTGATTTATTTACACCGAGAGTCTTTCTCTTTGCCTTATTTGTATATGTAATAAATCCCTCTTTATATACGTCAGAAACTCCCGGTACATTTATAAGTCTTCCCGCTAAAAGTCCGCCTGTACATGACTCGGCTGTAGAAATTGTAAGTTCGTTCTTTTCAAGAAGATTTACCACACTCATTTCAAGAGTTATTTTTTCCTTCGTTGAATAAATATATTTACCGAATCTTCTTTTTATTTCCTTTGAAACAGGCTTTATCAAATCTTTTGCAGCCTCTTCGGTATCCGCATCGGCTGAGAGAATAATATAAGTTTTAGCATCAAAAGGCTTTATTTCAATTTTAACATCTTCATTATCAATCAAGTCTGAAATAGAAGTTCTTATCTCCGCCTCATTTATTCCAATAAGTTTTATCGTTTTATTTCTGGTAACAGTATCCATTTCCACTCCTTTATAAATGCATATTACTTACTGCTCATTATAACATTCTTATTCTTGATAATATACTCACAAAGAGAAAATATTGTAAGGAAAAGCATCAAGATAATAAAAATATTTGTTACCAAGCTAAGCTTAGGTAGATTCAATATAAGTAAAATAACGGTAACCATCTGTACAACTGTTTTTAATTTTCCGGACATAGCCGCCGCAATAACCACGCCGTTGTCGGAAGCAACAAGTCTTATACCGCTTATAATAAACTCTCTTGCTATGACAATAAGCACAATAACGGAGCTTAACTGTCTAAGCTCCACAAAACATATAAGTCCTGAGCATACCAAAACCTTATCCGCAAGCGGGTCCATGAACTTTCCGAAATCTGTAATCAGATTATATTTTCTGGCAATTATACCGTCCAAAGTATCTGTAAGCGCCGCAACAGCGAATATAATAAGCGCAATTATTCTGAACTTATAATCTTCTCCACCTTTAAATAAAAGGCTTGCCACAAAAAAAGGTATAAGCAGTACTCTCAAAACCGTCAATTTATTCGGCAAATTCATAGTGCATCTCCTATCAAATCATACTCGGATGAACCTGTTATGATTACATCACAAAAATCTCCGGTCATAAAGTCTCTATCCGTATTTACAAAAACATATCCGTCCACACCCGGAACATCCATATATGTTCTTCCGATGTATACATTTTCCTCAGGAAGTCTGCCCTCTATAAGTACCTTAAATGTCTTTCCTACCATTTTTTCAAGATTCTTTTCGGAGATTTCCTGCTGCACTCTCATTATTCGATCTCTTCTGGCCTCTTTTTCTTCTTCCGAAATTTGATTATCAAAGCCTGCCGCAACCGTGCCTTCTTCTTCACTGTATGTGAAAACACCGAGTCTTTCAAACTTCATCTTCTTTATAAAATCAATTACAGTCTCAAGATCTTCTTCAGTCTCACCGGGAAATCCTGAGATTATTGTCGTTCTAAGTGTAATACCCGGTATATTCTTTCTAAGCTTACCTATAATATTTATAAGATCGTCATGTGAAGTTCTTCTGGCCATTCTTCTGAGTATATTGTCTGAAGCATGCTGTATCGGGATATCCAAATATTTGCAAACCTTATCTTCATTTGCAATAACTTCTATAAGCTCATCTGTGATTTCCTCCGGATAACAATAAAGTATTCTTATCCACTCTATGCCGTCCACCTTTGCAAGTTCCTTTAAAAGCTTAGGTAAACTCTTCTCACCGTAAAGGTCTACACCGTAAAGTGTAGTCTCCTGAGCTACCAAGATAAGCTCTTTTATTCCCTGTGCCGCCAAATCCTTCGCCTGAGCAATTAAATCATCTATCGGATAGCTTCTGTAATTGCCACGTAACGAAGGAATAATACAGTATGTACAGTTTTTATTGCAGCCTTCGGCAATCTTTAAATATGCATAGTATCCGCCTGTGGAATTTTTTCTCTTATTTGAAATGGAAGGCAGTCTGTCAAGGTCAAGGAATTCATTTTTTATCTCTCCACCAAGTACATCCTCCACAGTTTCAACAATCTTATCAAAACTTGATGTTCCAAGAAGAGCATCTACCTCAGGGATTTCTTTTATAATCTCATCCTTATATCTTTGAGCCAGACAGCCTGTAACTATCAACGCCTTAAGAGCACCTTCTTCTTTTAATCTTGCCGCTTCCAAAATGGCATTAATACTTTCTTCTTTTGCGGACTGTATAAAGCCGCATGTATTAATAATCATTATCTCCGCTTCTTCATCAATATCCGTGTATTCAAATCCTTTTTCATTCATCAGACCCAGCATCATCTCTGAATCCACTGTATTTTTGTCACATCCAAGTGACACCATAGACATTTTCATATAAACCTTTCAATATAAATCCTAATATTAATAAAAAGCCATCATGAAAATGATGGCAAATCAAAATGATTCTTAAGCTTCGTTATTAGGATCATCATTTGTTATTCTGACCTTCTGCTCAAACAGCTCTTCAACCGCAATAGAAAGAGGTTTCTTTCCGTCAGCCTTTACCTCAGGTATTTCACCGTCAATAATCTGTCTTGCTCTCTTTGCACTTGCAATTACAATTGAATATCTGCTCTGTACTACAGGTGCCTCACCCGGATCTACATCCGCATTTGCAACATTAATAAGTTCGCTATATGATGGGTGTAACATTTATTCTTCCTCCATAAAAATCCTGTTTAAATCTTCTTTTATCTTCTCAATAAAATCTGTATTATTCGACTTTATTTCTCCACGGTGTGAAATGATCTGATTGAGCTCTTTTACAGCCCTTTCCAAATCATCATTTACAACAACGTAATCGTACTTGCTCATGCAATCAGCTTCTTTCGTCGCCTGACGCAGTCTCGCTTTTATATCCTTCTCACACTCGGTTCCCCTGCCTACAAGCCTGTCTCTAAGTGTATGAGCATCCGGCGGTGTTACAAAGATAAGCATTGCATCAGGATACTTTTCCTTTACCTTTAGGGCACCCTGTACTTCTATTTCCAGAATAACATTCTTTCCACTCTTTCTTTGCTCCAGCACATAATCTCTTGGTGTACCGTAGTAATTATTACAAAATGATGCGTACTCTATCAACTCATCATTTTCTATAAGTTTTTCAAAATCTTCTTTGCTTTTAAAAAAATATTCTCTTCCTTCTACCTCTCCTGTTCTTGGAGCTCTTGTTGTAGCAGAGACAGACAATGCATAATCATCATATTCTGACAGCAGCTTTTTCATCAAAGTACCTTTACCCGAGCCTGAAAAACCTGATACAACAACCAAAATTCCGTCAGCCATAATTCCTCTATTCTATGTTTTGAATTTGTTCCCTTATTTTTTCTATTTCAGTTTTTAATATTATAGCATAATTTGCTATATTTAAATCAGTTGATTTTGAAAGAATTGTATTTGCTTCTCTGTTCATTTCCTGAGCAAGGAAATCCAGCTTTCTTCCTATTCCCACATCCAGTTTCATTTCATCAGACATAGCTTTTATGTGGCTTATAAGTCTTACAACCTCTTCATCCACACATATCTTGTCTGCAAAGAGTGTTACCTCTGTAGCAATTCTGTTTTCTTCTATACCGGATCCGTTTAAAAGTTCATTCACTTTTAAATACAGCTTATTTTTATATTCATCCAAAACTGCAGGATATCTTTCCTTTATATCTTCCGTTGTAGATGATAAAAGCTCAAGCTTTAAACTTATATCTTCAAACAGCTTCTTCCCTTCCGCTTCTCTGGTATCGTAAAAAGATTTACAAGCATATTCCAGTACTTTAAATAAAATCGCCTTTATCTCTTCTTCATCAAGCTTAGGCTCGTCAATACTTATTACATCAGGAAGATTTAAAAGATGTGAAACCTTCAAATCATCAACTATTTTATACTCTTTACAAAGTTCCAAACCTATATCCAAATATTTTTTTACAATGTTTTTATTCAGATATACTCCGTTTGCTTTGTCCTTGAAATCCAGATAATTGATAAAAAGGTCCACTTTACCCCTTGAAACATATTTTTTTACAATATTTCTTATCTCGGCTTCAAATGGGAAAAATCTCCTGGGCATTTTTATGTTTAAATCCAGATATCTGTGGTTTACTGACTTAATCTCTATAGATAATTTATAATCACCTGTTATTTCTTCGGCTCTTCCAAAGCCTGTCATACTCTTTATCAATGTTTTATCTCCATTCAGGTTTATGACATATACACTTGATTATACTTATTTCTCTTTTACAAGTCAATAAAGCCTTGAGAATAATTTAAGAAAAACAGCAACTTAAAATTATTGCTGTTTTTCATCACATTATATCTCCACTATCTTAGTTCCATGCGCCGCAACTATATTAGGGAGCTTCTTTATTAATTTATCCAGATTTTTAAAGCTTACACCACCGCCGGGCATTATATCCACATGGCATTCATTTCCACATTCAATATATGCCTTTAGAGTATCTATATTGTCAAATATATCATTATTTTCATGATAACCATGTGTAAGGATGGTATCTATTCCAAGTTTTGATAATGTCTTTATTGCTTCCAGTCTTTTTTCAAGGGCTTCCTCAGGCTTTAATCCGACACCTATCTGATCAAATGCCATGTGAAATGTAAAATCCATATCTTTTCTGAAAAACTTAGGTGCACCCACAAGTTCTTTTATAAATTCCTTGTCAAGTTCTCCGTCCTCTTTCAAAGCACCTATTACGGCTCTTTTTATACCCTGTTTTGCCATTTCTTTTAAATCATTGTACATAACGGCCTTTTCTATATTGTTGTATACAAAGTTTCCGCCTCTGGCTCTTATCATGACTGCAAGCTCTACATTATTTGAATCACAAAAATACTTGGCATAATCTCTTACTCCGACACTTACCGTAGTCCCTCCTACAGCCAAATTGTCACAAAGCTCAATTCTTTTTGCACCGGCATTTACCACTTCCTTCAAATAAGTAATATTTTCAATACAAGCCTCTAAAATCATATTCTCTCCCTATTTCAATTCTATCTCCACCACAGAATCTCTATCATCCGGAAGTGGATAACAATCACTTGCAGATGTATCAAAGAAGAAGAAAGCATCCTTTGCAAATTCTTTTAAATTCCAGTAATTACTTTGCAATATTTCACTTCCATCTCTTAAAAGACGCATCTTCTTTATTTTACCGACCATATCGCATAAAGCTATAGCACCTGCCTGTTCCTCAAAAACATGTGCATATAAAAACTTTCCGTTTTGAGTAAATCTACCCCACTCAGGTTTATTATATTCCGAAATTCCGCATCCGTAAATACTCTTTGAGTTTTCCTTCATCCATTCTCCGACTTTTTCAAGAATTTCCACAGATTCTTTCGGTATTTCACCATTTGCCTTAGGTCCTACATTTAAAATAAGATTTCCGTTCTTGCTTACACATTCCACAAGCATTCTGATTATAAGCTTGTCCGATTTAAAATGCTTATCATGAGCATGATATCCCCAGTTATTATTCATTGTGATACATGCCTCCCAAGGAATTGAGTTACCTGCTTCATCCACAATTCCCTCAGGCGGTATCATTTGCTCCGGTGATGCAAAATCACCTGCATAAGTACTCGGGTTTAAGGTTTTTATTGTACCTGCATATTCAGCACTGCCCTCAAGTCTGTTATCTGTGATAATATCAGGCTGGTACTCTCTTACCATCTCCATAAGTTCCTTTGCCTTCCACTTATCACAGTTCATAGGACCGTAGGAAAAGTCAAACCACATCAGATCAAGCTTTCCGTATCCTGTTACAAGTTCTTTTATCTGAGCATGCATGAAATCAAGATAATTGTCAAAATTATGATTATATCCCTTCCACTCTTCATTATCTCTCATTGGGTGGTGCATATCACCATAGTGTGGATAGTCCTCATGTCTCCAGTCAAGAAGTGAAAAATAAAGACCTACCTTTATACCCTCCGCTCTGAATGCATCCAAAAACTCTCTTACCAAATCTCTGTGACATGCTGCATTCATAGAATTAAAATCACTCACCTTACTGTCATAAAGACAGAATCCGTCATGATGCTTAGCTGTCAGCACAGCATATTTCATACCGGCCTTTTTTGCAAGTCTTGCCCATTCCTTGGGATCATAATTCTCACATGAAAACTCATCCATCAGATAATCATAGTCCTCTTTTTTTATCCTCTCTCTGGAACGCACCCATTCGCCTCTTGCAGGTATTGCATAAAGTCCCCAGTGTATAAACATGCCGAATCTGGCATCCCTATACCACTCGGTTCTTTTTGTTCTCTCTTCAATAAGTTTATTCATCACTTCTCCTTTATAATATTGCTTATCTTTTCTATTAAATTTCCGCTTCCTACCTGATAACCGCTAAAAGCATATACAGCCCTATTGCCCTTACAAAGAGCAACTATCGGCAAAGTCTCATGATTTACAAAAGTACTTCTTCCGAATGCCTCCTGCAGATCCTCACCAAAGTTTGTATGAATATTATTATACAAGCTTTTTTTCAATAGTTCATTTATTGCACTGTCTTTATTTTCAAATTCATTTGTAAAAATAAGGTCTAACTTTATATTCTTTAAAAGATCTTCTTTTATCAAAAGATCATTTGCAATATGTTGTGACGGTTCCTCTTCTTCCTCCATCCACATAATAAGTCTTATCTCATCACTGTTTTCGGAAATATTTAACCTTTCTTCCAGTTCCCTTGGCAATATGAAGGTAGAAAGCATATCATTTATATCAGCCTGCATATATTCCAATTTAACCTTATTTTCAACGGCAGGTTTTAGATTCAATATATTATATTTTGCACATATGTTTCCGTTCGGCAATCTGTTTTGAGTTGCCAAAACATACTCTCCGGCAGGCAATTCCATATGTTCTTTAATACTGCTCTTATCAAGAGAAATAAGATTATTTTCAAAACTGTCATATTTTGAGATTGAAAATGATTCTCCAAATCCGCTAAGATCTCCCTCAATATGTAAATGAGATATTTCTGTATTTGTAACCTCTTCCCTGATACAGCAACTGTCTATATACTTTAAAGTATCAAGTATCTTGGAAAGTTCAGACAGCAATCTGAATTCTTCATTTTCATATATATATACATCAGCATTTACAAGTTTAGAAGCTATTCCCATACTTCTCAGTACATTAACAGCAAAAATCTTTACAGAAAGCGCATTTGAAATCCTTGTTTTATATACTCCTATTGCTCCGGTAATCGGCTTTTCTCTTGTAAGACTTATTCCTTTAACAAACTTCAGTAAAGATTCTATATCTGTAAATTTATCTCTGAAAAAATGTCTGCATGGGGTAAGGTGTTCAAAGTAAACTCTTGGATTTTGAATATAGTTTAAATATATTTCTCCATTTACATTATATATATTCTTTGAATCAAAGCAGTCCCTAAGCACTTCTATACTTATATCTCTCTTATCCTTCTCCGAGAGTATATCCCAAAGTTTTTCCATTCCTTCAGATACAGCCGTTTTTCTTACAGTATCATTTGGAAATTCCTTTATTTTGTACTCGCTTTCTCTCTTTTTTGGAGATTTCTTTCTGTTTCTTGTACTTGCCTGTGGAACATTAATAAAGATTTCTTTATATTTATTGTACTCAGGCTCAAAATCATATATATCAATATAAAAAGTATTTTTATCCTTAAGGTTTAAAGGTATTATATAGTTCTTATCGATATACATGCTTAGGAAAACATCTCCTATTCCTATATCTGTCTCATACTCTCCATATACATCTGTTTTTGCCTTTATTATAGGCGAAAACATCGAATAATTCATAAGACAGATATTAAAATCAAAGTTTGAAAGAATTTTGTCACCGGCATATAAATATATCTTTATATGCTTTGTATCAGCATATCTTTTTGTTTGATTTATCTCATAAAGTCCGGCATTACATCCAAGATAGTCCTTTTCCTCTTTTTTTATATTTCCATACAATATGTTTTTTACTATCATTGATCTGGCTGAAGCATCATCAAACCAGCCTTTATCAAGTATTTCTTCAGGTTCACATGCTCCAAGATAATGCCAGTCATTATCCACATACACCTCTACCCATGCATGATTGTCATCACAATGGGCCCAAAGCGGTACATAAATCTGTCTTGCCGGTATACCTGCCGCTCTGAATACAGATACTGCAAAAATTGATTCTTCACCGCATCTTCCAAAAGAGGACTTATATATTGTTATCGGATCCAAGGTCCTTATATCCGTAGTTCTGTAGGTAACATTTTTGCCACAAAAATAGTTGAGTTTCAAAACATTTTCCGTCTCAGATTCTCCAAGCATATCCTTTATAAGATCATAGAAAAAAGTCCTGTTTGCAACTATTTTTTCACTACCTATCCTATGGAATAAAACATAGTTTAAAAATATATCTTCATCCAGATCTTTACATCTTGTATTTCTTAGGTACACACCTGACTTTGCATAGTCTAAAATCACTTCCTTATCTACATTTGCTATATCCGCATACGGCATATGTAAATATAAAAATGACAAATATTTTTTAAGTTCTTCATCTTCAAAACTTAAAATAAAGTTCTTTATCGAATCTGCAAAAGGATGATTTTTAAGTCTGTCTTCCATCTCAATAAAATATTCACACATATTTACTCCTTTACAGCACCTGCTGCAAGTCCGCTCTCAACTTTTTCCTGGAATAAAAGATAAATTACCAGTGGTACAGCAACAGTTATAACTATACCTGCCATCATAAGACCGTATTCAGATCCTCTTTCACCGTTGAAATTTAAAAGTCCGAGTGAAATCGGGCGAAGTCTCTTATCGTTGATAAAGAGAAGCGGGAAAAGTATATTATTCCATGCGCCCATAAAGTTGAATATGGAAATAGTGGATATTGCAGGCAATGTAAGAGGTATCATTATCTTAGAATAAATCTGGAAATAATTTGCCCCGTCTATAATCGCAGCCTCTTCTAAAGAACGGTTAACTCCCTTCATAAAGGTTATCATTACCATAATACTGAAAGGAAGATTAAATGCAACATATACCAGTACCAGAGCAAAAATATTATTCTTTAAATTAAAGAGTCCTATAATATAAGATACGGGAACCAAGATAGTATGCATCGGTACCATCATTCCAAGCATAAATACCAATACCAAAACCTTATTAAGTTTAAAATCAAATCTTGCCAGAGCATATGCAGCCATTGTGGAAATCAAACTTGTTAAAATAACGGTTGAGCCTGATTGTATAACAGAGTTTATAAAGTAAGCACTCATGTTTGCATCTTTCCATGCTATAACATAATTGCTCCACTGCGGATTTTTAGGCAGTGCAAAAGGATCTGAAAATATATCCAACTTTGTTTTCAAAGAAGAAATAATAGTAAATAACATGGGCATTACAAATATTATTGCCATAATTATCAGGAAAGTATATGCTATTACCTTCATACTTATATTTGATTTTTTCATATCAGTCCACTCTCCTTCCTCTGTTTAATAATGTATTACTTCCAACGGTTCCTATAAGACATATAAGCATAATAATTATACCTATAGCTGAACCTACACCATAATGGCTGTATTTAAACGCCTCACTTATCATGAGAGTTGTCGGCAGGTTTGTAAGTCCGTTCGGACCTCCGCTTGTCATTGCATACACAAGATCGAATACCTTCACACTTCCTATGATATCCATAACTATACACATAATCAAAGTAGGCTTTAACATCGGAATTGTAACATTAAAAAACATCTGTACAGGATTGGCACCGTCAATAGATGCCGCCTCATATAAGTCTTTCGGAATTACTGTAAGTCCTGCCAAGATTATTACCATATAATAACCTATTCCGGCCCAGACATTTACACCTACTATTGTATTCATTGCAGTTGCTTTATTTACAAGCCAAGGAATGGCAAATTGCTTTAATCCGATATTTGTAAGTAAAGTATTCAGTGCACCTGTAGGCATGAAAACAAAGTACCACATAAGACCTATTGCAGTCATAGGAAAAACTGTCGGTACAAAAAATATTGTTTTAAACAATCTGTATCCTTTAAGCTTTGCATTTACGGCCACAGCCAAAAGAAGCGCTAAGGGCGTGTGTAAAAGCACACTGAATACAACCATTCTCGCCATATTTGAAAGTGAAAGTATAAACTGCTTATTGTGAAATGCGCTTATATAATTATCAAAACCTACAAATGTCAGCTTGGTACCTGCCAGTCCGTCCCACTCTACAAAGGAGAAGTATATTCCTCCGGCTATAGGTATCAGCTGAAATATTGTATATAGGAGTAATGCCGGCAAGATAAATAGAAAAATCGTGAATTTTGCTTTGGTGGTTCTTAACTTTATCATTTTGTCTCCTTAATATTTAAAATAGAGCTGTTTGCTAAATCAAACAGCTCTAATACCTCTAAAAGCTTAGTCTATATTTCGGCTCTAAGCTATTCTTATTTTGCATTATCTATTTCAGCCTGAATCTCGACAGCTGCTTCCTCTGCACTTGATCCTGTAAACAAGCTCATAATTGAGTTTCTTGTTCTGTCCTGCATAGATGTAAGTTCATCAAAGTCAAATACATCAACTCCGATACCCTCACTTGTAGCACCAAGCTTCATGCTTTCCACAAATAAAGGTGTTACCTTGCTCTCGTCAATATCAACGCCCTCTATAGGCATAATAAACTGTGCTTCTTCCGCGTATTTCTTTGCCGCTTCTTTGCTTGTAAGCATCTTTACAAGTTCAATTGTAAGCTCCAACTCTTTTCCTTCAAGCTTTCCGTTTATCATATATGGGCTGATTACCTGCATATCATAGTTCTTGTATTCCGGCTTCTCTTTAAAATAAGGGAATTTTGCAAGTTTGATATCTTCATTTACAGGTGTCTTCTCAGGATCTGTAAATCTGCCGATCATCCAAGGTCCTGTAACAACCATTGCAGCCTCACCGTTTTGGAAAGCTGTCATCGCCACATCATCCTGCATACCTACAGCATTAGGATCAAATGCCTTAGCATCAATTAAATCCTTGATATACTGAAGTGTCTGTACAACATCAGGGTCTGTCCACTTCTTGCTTCTGTTTCCAAGTTCCTTTGCAGCCTCTGTTCCAAGCCACTTATAGAAAATCTGATCATGTAAATGTCCGCCCATGTAGTTTGAGCTCTCACCTAAAGCTATAGGTGTAACACCGTTTGCATTCAACTTATCTATAGCTGCTAAAAGCTCATCCCATGTCTCAGGGAATTTCTCAACTCCGGCCTCTTTTAATATATCCTCGTGATAATAAACACCTATAAGACCCGATTCCATAGGAATTGCATAAGTTCCCTCTTTACCCGGAACACTGTAGTATGACAATGCTCCCGGTGCAAAGCTCTTACCCCACTCAGGATCCGCCTCAAGGTATGGTGTGACGTCAAGTAAGAATCCGTTATCAATATACTTTTGAAGGTTTGCAACACCCTGTACACGGTAGATATTAGCCATTTTACCTGAAGCCATATCTGTTGATAAGATATTGTTGAATGCGCTCTCATCACCCTGTGAATCGTCAATTATCTCAACTTCAGGATGCTTTGCCTTGAATTCATCTATAATACCGTTGTAAATTTTTACAATATCTGAAGTTCCTGCCATACGGGTAAGCAGTCTTATCTTAACCTTTTCACTTGAATCACCCGAACTGTTTGCGGAATCGGCCGCCTTTTGTGACTCACCGCCTCCGTTTTTTCCCGAACCGCAAGCTGCAAGTGCTCCGATTGAAAGTGCCAATGTCATACCCAGCATCGCAATTTTCTTTAACTTCATAAACTCCTCCTTAAAAACACGATACAAAATTTATGTTTTGATTATAGCAATTCCCGGTCAGGCATCCCATGGAATTTTTATAGATTTCTTGTCATTTTAAATGCCTCCATGTATAATTATTTCTATAAATTTTTGATTAAAATGCATATCAAGAGTTATATTTTTGACAAGGTTAAAAAATATCAGACTATTTATCATTATTTTAGGAGTTGAGTTTGAAAAGTAAGAGTATTTATCTGCAACTGTTTGACGGCCTCAGGCTTATGGTATTACTTCCTGTAGGTATACTGTTTTTTATTACAAGTATTATATTTATGTTTTATTATACAGACGATCGAATCGAGGCTTCAGATATACAGCTTGGCCATATAGAAAATCGTCTTGACCACTACTTTACTTCAGCAACCCACTATTCCAGACTTCTTTTAAACAATGATGTTATACAGCACGGCTTTGACACTTATTATAATAATACGTACGGTTTTTCCGCTCAGAAAATCAATATGAGCCTGGAAATTTACAAGCTTATATATCCTGCACCATATATTTACGGTATAAGTATATATGATAAGGACTACAGTATTATTATGAGCTCCGAAAGGAAGCAATATCCAAGTGATTTTAAAGCTATCCGTGTATCCGGTGGAAAATGGTTTGCAACAAAAAAGTATGATACCTCCAGTGATAATCTGATCGATACATTCTCATATGTACATCCGATATATGACTACAGAAGCGGTGATCTCTACGGCTATATAGAGCTTATAATCTCTGAAAAAAGTATATCCGATATATATGCGGTATCCGATACTTCAAGTTCTCTTTATCTGCTTGTAGACAATGAGTACGATATTATAAGTAAATCCGACTATCTGAATGAGAAAAACACTCTTACGGACACTATAATAGGCGCAGTCAAATCAGGAAAATCGGGGCATATTTTTTCAGGTTACGGCTTTATAAATACAATGCCTTTAAAGTCCTATCCTTGGAAGCTTGTACATTTTATTCCTCTATTCTTTTTTATAAAGCCTGCACTTACTATGGGAATCGCTTTTTTTATAACCGCATGCTTTTCTCTCGGGCTTGCACTTTTTATGTCAAAAGATATTGCTAAAAACCTCAGTAAGCCTATTTATGCTTTGGTAGAACATACAAGATTTGTAAGTAAAGGTAATTGGAGAGAATTTTCCTATGAAGCCGACTCTCCTGAAATGAAAGAACTTATAGGAGATTTTAATATAATGTTGAAGTCTCAAAACGAACTGAAAAACAAGTTGATAGATATTGAAAAGGAAAAAAATCGTATTGAAATCGATAAGGTGAATGAACAGATAAAGCCACATTTCCTCTATAACACTCTGGATAATATATATTCTCTTGCAAGCCTTGATGAGAAACAGACTTTGATGGAACTTGTGATGAATCTTTCAAAATTTTACAGAGGAAGTTTAAGTCTGGGAAAAAGTTTTGTGAATATAGAAGAAGAGTTACATACTTGTAAGGCTTATCTTGATATAATGTCTGTAAGATACCATGATAAATTTGAATACAGCATTTCCTGTGACAGAAATATAAAGCAATTTAAATGCCCGAAACTTATACTGCTCCCTCTTGCGGAAAACAGTATTTATCATGGTATAAAAGGCTTAAAATATAAGGGAAATATAAATATTACAGTAAATCAGGATGAAGATAATATATTATTTAAGGTTTCAGATAACGGCTTCGGAATAGATATGGATAATTTAAATCATATCCTTAACGATGAAACCGATAATAACCACCACTTTGCTCTAAAGCATATAAACAGAATTTTAAAGCTGTATTACGGTAATGATTACAGGCTCGACTTTGAGAATCAAAACCCGGGATGTAGTATTTCTTTTAAAATAAAAAAGGAGTTCTTATGATAAAACTAGTTATTGCCGATGATGAATATTTTATTCGTGCAAGACTTGAAAAGATTATATCCGATAACAGGACAAATATAGATATAGTCTCCTTATGTGAAGACGGGGAAGATGTTATAAAATGTCTTTCACTTACTAAAGTAGATCTTTTACTTATGGATATAAAAATGATATCTGTAACAGGTCTTGAAGTGGCCGGATATATTTTTGAAAATAAATTGAATACCAAAATAATACTTCTATCAGGATATAATGATTTTAATTTTGCCGTAGAGGCGATGCGCTACGGTGTTTTTGACTATCTCACAAAGCCTATAAGTGAAGAGGCTCTTTTAGAAAGCCTTGATAAATGCATTGATGTTATTGAGTCTTCAAAAAATATGCCTAAGGACAAAAGTATAGCTCTTTTATCCGGATTGTTTAATAAAGAAAATTTGATTATACAGGCTAAAGATATAAGCAACATAAGACCGGCTGTAATAAAATATATGTCAAATTCGGATAAAGAGTCATATGCAAATTTTATAAAAGAAAATACAAAAGATATTTTGGAAAATTATAATGCCACCACACTTTACAAGCTTATCAGAGAAATACTGAACAGCCTTGATATAAAGTATCATATACTGCAAAGTCTTACCCTGGTTCAGTATATGCAGGAAAATATTTTTGAAAAGGATATATCCTGTATAGAAAAACTTGAGGATATTTTAATTGAGATCGGTGTTGACTGTATGGGATTAAACACTATCTTAACCAAGGAGCAGCTTATCGGAAAGCAGATACTTGAAGATATAGAAAGAAATTTTTCGAATTATGATTACACTGTAGCAGAAATTGCAAATAATATGGGCAAAAATCCGTCCTATATCAATACGGTATTTAAAAAAGTATATGGAAGTACGATAAAACAAACTCTCTCGGATTACCGACTTGAAAAAGCGAAAAAACTTTTGCGAAACAGTAATATGAAAATAGTAGATATAGCGACAGAATGCGGATATTCCGATATATTTTATTTCAGCAAAAGATACAAGGCAAAGTTTGGATATCCTCCAAGTGAAGAGAATTTAAAATTATAAGAAAAAACCACCATGTAAAAAATATATCCAGATACTTTACCGGTGGTTTTTCTTTCTTCTAAAGAACAGTAGTATAAAAATACATGTTGAAACAAAAAACAGAGTTGTATAGAAACTGAGAGAGCTCTCATCTCCTGTCTTTACAATAGCCTTTTGTAATCTCTTTGCCACTTCAATCATTTTACCATTATTATTATCATCGGACTTGTTATTATCCGGCTTGTCTATGATAATTAAAGGCTCGCCGTCCGATCTGTTATCAGGACGACTTTCATCATCTGAAGGCTTTTTATTATTTTTATCTGTATTTTTTTGACCGTCTTTTTTATTATCTTTATTATTATCTTTTCTATTATCCCCTGTATCGGAGCCGCCTTTGTTCTTATCCCTCTCGTTCGGATAAACTATTTCTACAAGATATTTTACATTAAAATCCACTGCAGCAGGCTTTGCCGTTTCATTCGGGTCCTCAAGATACGTATTTGTATAAATATCAGTTCCGTTTGTTAATACCTGTATATGAACAATATAATTTCTTCTGTCAAAGGCAAATCTCTCATCATCGGCATTTGCCAGACTTATACTGTATTTATACTCTCCGACATCGTCAAAATCTCCGAAATCATAAGTATATGTACCGTTTCTTCTTAAAGGCATCGAAATTTCTTCAGTTGAAACAACATTATTCCTTGAATCAAGCTTACTGATATTTACATCATATCTGTAGTAAACAGGATTGGTTCCCGATACATTTATGTTAATAGGCAATTTTACATTTGCAGCCAAGGCATCCCTTGGCACAAATATAAAATATGTCAACAAAAGGAAAAATATGATTTTCTTATAAATTTGCTTCATATCATCTCCTTATAAGTTCGCCAAAAAGCACAATCCTTCCGTTTGTATAGGACTCTGTACATGTAGACATTGTAATAACCTTATTATTACGGTTTACATCCCTTATATGTACCGCATTTTTCTGAAGATAATTATAAAAATCATCTTTGTTTTCATTTGCAAAATACGGGAAATAAATCTTCTCATTATAGGCATCGGTTTCCAAAACGGCAAATACCTTTACATCATATATCTCTGTTTTGGTATAGAGTATTCCGTCCACATGACTGTCAAAAAAGCTCTTATCAAGGAACTTTTCCACATCACCGAACATAGCTCCATTGTCCATATGATGACCGTAAACAAGTGAGTAATGCTCATTTAAGTCACCGTTACAAAGACTGCTTAAAAATATCGATCCGGCCAGAGAAAACTCACCGTCTATATCCTTATTGAGATACTCCGCATCATCAATGCCCTGAACTATAGGATAGTTTATATTGGTATCAAAAATATTGAGCCACGCTCTCATATCAGGATATTTGTTAAATAAAGCCTCTACATTTACGGTATCATCCGCATTTCCGGCGGTACCGGGGGCACTCTTTAAGATTTCACTTGAAAGAGATGCCCCTTTATATACATGAAAAATATCATATAGTGAATATGCCCCGAATAAGAGCATTATCACCGCCATAAGAATAACGATTATATCTATAATCCTGTTTCCTATGTATGCACATTTTCCTATAAGATTCATCTTTTAGTTCTCAACTTCTTCTTTTTTTCTTCTCTTAAAGAATACCAAGATAAGTAAGATACCGAATCCTGCCATGATTGCAAAAGGAGCTACGCTCATTGCAACACCTGTAGGTGTAGGTGTATCACGGTAGTTCAAGAAGAATATTGTATCCGCAACTGTATCGTCTGCCTTTACAGGAGTAACTGCTGTTACAGCGGCCACATTGGCATACTGATTTGTAGATGTAGGTGCTGCAATTCTTGCAACATTTATACCATGAGTTGTCTTGTATCCTGCAGGTCCTACAGTAGTAACATCCTCGGTAACTTTGTACTTTGCTGTAGATGGAAGACCTGAAATCTTTATAGTCTGACCGCTCTTTAACTTAACATTAGTAAGTGAATATGTATTTGCTGTAACACCTGTAATGGCAGTCGGGTTTGCAGTATTTGTAGATGTTACTTTATAGTCCATACCTACACCGATATTGCTAAGATCTATAGTGAACTTAAACTCTTCAGTTGTAGAACCCATGTTACCCGCTACATCCTTTTGAAGGATAATATCTCTTGTTTTAAATGTACTTACATCATCCTTATTGTCTGTTGTAGTCGCACCGTTTAAATCATCAATATAACCTGTAGTCTTTGAGTTGTCAGTAACTGTAGTATCCTTTTTCATCATAACGGCTGTCTTTACTTCGAGCTTTCCTGCCGCATTGTATCCTACATATACATCAAGATATCTCTTCTCCTTACCGCCTGTAAGCTGGCTTACATCTCCTGTGTAGTCATGCTGGCTTGTAGTAAGGTTAAAGTTTCCTGTCTCTGTAATTTCATATCTATAGATACCCGGAACTGTTATATCGTTATTACCGTCCTCATTAAACTGCTCTGTAAAGTCTACTGTAACTTCCTTTTTTACAAGGTTGCTTGTAATTGTATCATTGTGGCTGAATTCAGCCGATGATATAGTAGGCATTGCTGTACCTGCAACTACTGTAAGTCCACCGTCGGTACCGCTGACAGGTGTCTTTCCGCCACCGCCGGTACTTCCTGCGATAGTATATGTATACTTTACATCAGGTGCCTTTGCACTTCCGCCTGTCGGATCGTCAACATTGTAGATTTTCATTTCCTTAGTGAACTTAATTTTATTAGGTGATCCTGCTGCAGGCTTTAACTGCTTTGTTGTCTCTGCAGCTATTGCACTTCCCGCCATTGCGATTGTCATGGCAGACACTGCCGCCAAAGTCATAATTCTTTTTAACATCATATATTATCCTTTCTTATAACGATAATTATTTTACCTTCAATATCTTTCTTTTTTATAGCGCCGAAATATCTGCTGTCTTTTGCCAGCGTTCTGTTATCGGCAAGTATAAAAAATTCATTTTCCCCCAGTACAATAGGATATGTTACATCCGTATCGTACTTATCTGTTTTGCCTCTGGTATCATCCTCTACCAACACGGCACCGTTTAGTATAACACTTCCGTTATCATCTATATCAATAGTGTCTCCCGGCGCTCCTATTATTCTCCCTATATACTTTTCACCGTCAAAATGATAGCATATGGCATCACTTGATTTGAGTCTGCTTTCCAGTCTATAGAAAAATAATAAATCCCCTGCTCTTACTCTCGGTAACATCTCATTATTCGGCGAAATCCTTATTCCGAATACTATGAATACCAAGACATAAATCATTGCGGCAAGTGTAAGAAACCTTATTATAAACGACTTTAATTCCGCTATACTACGCTTTTTGATTTTCTCCTTTTCCTCTATAAATCCATCCTCCTATATATGTGTTAACTATTGCTTTTTCATGCTCTCATATGGCACAGGTTTTGAATAGTTTAAAATATATTAACATCTCTTCCTCCTGTTAAAATAAAATATTCCAATCGAAAGAATCGACATTATTATAAAAATTACGGCATAAGATATATCAAACGCCACACCCGTAGGTATCGGATTTATGTATGGTTGGATAACAGGCTTTTTAAATGTTTCAATTATTTCCTGATCCTTATACTTGTATGTGAGTTTTGCCATATCATTGGAATAAAATCCCTTTTGGTTTGATGACTTCGATCCGGTTCCCGGATCTCCGACCACATCCGTTCCGTTGGAATTTTTCTGGAACTGCTTTGTGGCGGCATATTTTGCCTCGGCTAAAGGTGTAGTCTTTATCTTTGCCTTTATCATATAGGTATATCCCGTCTCTAAAGTATAGGCGGTCGGAAACTCCAATCTGATTGTTTTGGTAGCATCATTGTATGAGGATACAATATCCGCCATTGCATTTCTCGGAGTGGAAAATAATCTGTACGTACTGTTTCGCACTACATAATTTCCTGTATGAATTCCTGTAGGCCCTAAAACCTCAATTTCAAGGGGATATGGATTACCTGAAGGATCCTTTGCAATCATTGCATATTGACTGAGTTTATCCTCCAGCACGACATTACTCAGCCTTGGACTTTTTAGCACACTTACTATTTCCCTCATTCTATCTAAAAAAGAATTTTTACTGTCTGCTGAATATGGACTTCTACCAACCTCCACTCCCGGCGCAGGTAAGGTGATACCCTTATATCCTCTTACAGGGCTGTCAGAGTCATTTGAATTTGTCAAAAGTTTCAGCTTATCATAATCTCCCTGATTACCAAGACCTATTGTAAAGAAATAGTCCAAATCAATAGCATACAATGCAAACTGTCCGTGAAGCATCGCCATTGTACTGTACCTGTCAATTATATGTCCCTCATTCCAACCTGTATTGTGATTTGTGTAGTAGGTAGGGTTTCCGTCTGTAATAAAGAAAAGAACTTTTTGTGCATCGCTTCTGCCGTTTCTAAAAAGTTCATTTGCCTTAACAAATCCCTTTTCATAGTTTATTCTGCTCACATTATTCGGACTTACAGGAATCTTACTTATAACGGAATTTCCGTTACTTGTCCAATTTTGATAAAGATGCGGCTCGCTGTCAATTCCCACAAGCGCATAGTTTACATTATATTTACTGCTGTCAAAGTAATTGTTGCTTATTACATTTCTAAGTACACTGTAAACTGAAGATATTTTCGGATCTGTACCACGACCTCCAATACCCTCACTCATACTGCTTGTAGTATCGAGCAGGAACAGTACATCCATATTCGTTCTGTTTGAGGTACTTCCGGTCTGATTATTTATTGTAAGTGTAAGATCGTAGATTCCATCCTTATCAGGATCTTCTACAGTCTTACTTATATCAGTCCTTATTCTTCGGTTTGAAATAGTCCTTCCTTCAGGCTCATACACAAGTTCAAGAAATTTCATATCTTGTTGTCTAAACGGCACCCAATTTGTTCCATCAACAGTATATCTAAGCCCCTGTGATATACTTGTTTCTCTTTCTATCTGAAGTATATTGTCTACTACAGTCCCGTTCGACATTCTGGCTCTGGCAAATTTATATCTCATACCAACTATACCAGTATCCAGATGTATTGGTGTTATCTTTTCTTTTGGTGCTACACCAAAATTACCTCCACTAGTGTATAAATCTCCCAATTTTGCCAAATCGGCAGTTATTTCATCTCCATTTGTGTCAACATACTTTACATTTACTTTAAACTTGCTGGCAGCCAGCCCCCATGAAATTGTAAAGGTCGAAAACCCGTCCGCACTGAAGTTTGTGGTAATACTGTTGTCATCTTTATCCTCTATAAGAGCTATATCTTCTATCTTATTTACGGTATTATCATCCTTTATATGATAAACTTCCGTATCTTCAGGCTTTGCTCCTTCAGGAAGTAAATTATTGTCGATTTTTATATTTACATATACAGTTGTCAAAGGTTCTATCTCTACATTGTTTTCATCCTCAAAATGAATATCAAGAGAAATCGAATCTTTCGGAAACTCTTCATTTTCAGATTCGGTATTTCTTATAACCGCATCTTCCAAATAATTTGTGTTCTCACTTACAGATTCACTTAATGTCTCCGGAACCTGATTGCTTCCGTCCGCCTGATTGCCTTCGTCAGATAATTTTACGCTTTCACCGGAATCATTACCTGCAACCTTTGCAGTTTCAATTGTTTCATCACTGTTTATAGATAGGGTTGTCTCAGTTTCATTCAAAACCGTTTCAATGCTTTCAACAGTTTCCGGAACTTGTGTACCGTTTATGCTTTCAGTACTTTCATCAGTTTTTTGAACTTCTACAGTTCCCGAACTATCAGAGGAGTCTTCAACATTTTCTATACCGTCCGCCCCAACTGTGGTTTCACTTAATTTTTCCGGGTCACTGTCTTTTATATCATCTCCCCTTTCAGGAGTCACATTATTTTCAAGCTCGTTTACGGTTAATCTTTTGGCCTTAAGCGTTACCTTTGTATCAAAGGCACCTTCCGGCACATCCACAATTACACTTATGCCATCAAGCTTTACTTCATGCCGCCTTGCATCGGAAGAAGTAGCCGTATCCATACCGGGTGTTATAACAATATCGTTAAACTCGGCATTTGAAGGTGTAGCCATATCTGCCAAAGAGTCGGTAAACAGGTACGCAATTAAGCACATGAAAAAAACAAACAATATTTTTCTGAAATGTTTGTATACAAATTTTAAAATTATTACGCACCTCCTCTACCCAAAATTTAATGACTTTATCATAACATATGTTTATAAAATTTCAACAAGAAACAAAAAATACCGCCATAAAATATATGACAGTATTTTTCATAGAAATGTACACTTTTCTACAAATGTCCATTTATTGCTACTTTTTCCCTCTCTTTGACATTGCAAGTATACTTTGCAGTATTATGAAAAATGCAAGTATGGCAGCTATTATTATCTTTGTCCACCATGATGATAATGTTCCCTGAAAACTTACAAAAGCTTCTATAGTACCTTTTATCAGTACACCGAAAAGACTTCCGAACACATTACCTACACCTCCGGTGAGTAATGTTCCACCGATTACCGCTCCCGCTATTGCTTCCATCTCAAATCCTTTAGCCTGTTCTACAAATCCCGCACAGGTATTCAGGCAGAATAAAAATCCGCCGATAGAACATAATAATCCGTTCAGTACATATACCTGAAGTTTTATCTTTTTAACATTTAATCCAAGGAGCAGTGCCGACTGCTCATTTCCGCCTACAGCATATACACTTCTTCCAAACTTGGTATATTTTAAAAGTATGAACATCAGTACAAGTATAATAAGAGCGACTATTACTGTAGGATAGATATACGGATAAACTACCGCACCTTTCTTATTCACTATACCGAACAAGGGAATTGTTATCTTCTTATTCGCCCATGAGAGAAATGTTTCATTTGTTATACTTATCATCTCCTGAGATATAATTGCCGTCATACCTCTGGCAAAGAACATGCCTGCCAATGTAACTATAAACGGTTGAATATTGAGATATGAAATAAGTATTCCCTGTACAAGTCCGAATATAAGACCGATTATGATTACGACTGCAATTGCACTTGGCGCGTTTATCTTGATTTTCTCCATTAAATATGCCAATACCATACAGGTAAGTGCTACAAATGAACCGACCGATATATCTATTCCACCTGATATTATAACCATTGTCATGCCTGTTGCTATAACGATCAGTCCTGCATTAGATATGAAGAGATTTAAAAATACCTGCGGTTTTTGAAATCCCTTATTTCCAAACATTATAACCCCTATTCCATACATTATAATAAAGAGAACAATTGTCATATAAAGTAAGAAGGCTTTATTATCTATATTTTTTAACTTATCTTTCATATACAACCTCGGCTTTCTTCTTATTTAAATTAAATCCTCTTATTATCTTTATAAATTCCTTTGACTGTAATGATACTATTATTACAACTACAATCGCCTTATATACAGGAAGCTGATCTGCCGAGACACTCATAGCATATAATGTTGTAGTCAATGCTTGAATAGTGTAAGCTCCTATAACACTTCCAAGAAGTGAAAATTTTCCACCTGCAAGACTGTTTCCTCCAAGTGCCACCGCCAGTATTGCATCAAGCTCTATATTAAGTCCGGCGTTATTTGCATCTGCAGAATATACTCTTGACGAAACTATCATTCCTGCAAGCCCCGCCAAAAGACCACAAAATGCATAAGCTATAAACTGTATAAATACCGGACTTAACCCCACAAGTCTTGCTGCTTTATTATTTATTCCAACAGTTTCTATATAAAGTCCCAAAGCTGTTTTTTTGAGTATAATAAGTGTTATCAAAACGACCGCTAACGCCACAAATACAGGTGTTGGAAGCGGTATGCCATGAATAGAATTTCCAAGCATCTTAAATGATTCAACTCTTATATAGGTTATTTGTCCGTTCGTAACAAGCTGTGCCATTCCCCTACCTGCTGTAAACAATATTAAAGTTGCAACCATAGGTTGAATATTCATCTTTGCAACAAGAAAAGCATTGAAAGAGCCACAAAGTAATCCAACAAATATTGCAGCAATAAATGCTGTTATATAAGGTGCATGATATACATCTGTTGAAACTTCTCCACCTGCAAGAATAAAACATGCAACAGCACCTGCAAGTGCACATACCGCACCTACCGAAATATCCGTACCTCCTGATGAAGCAACTACAAGAGTCATGCCTACAGCCAGTATTACAAGCTCGCTTGCACGGTTTATTACATCAATTATGTATCCGTAAAACACTCCGTTTTGTATAGTAATATTAAAAAAGTTCGGTGTCTTTATCATATTTATAATCAAGACTAAAATCAAACTTACTATAGGCAGAAAGAGTTTTGCAGATGTTATGTTTTTTATTTTTAATGCTCTCAATTTTATTCCCCTCCTGCTATAGCACTCATTATATTATTTTGAGATATTTCATCAGATTCTAATTCACCTACTTTTTTCTTATCTCTCATTACTATCATTCTTTGGCAAGTTCTGATCATCTCCTCAATTTCTGATGAAATAAATATTACACTCATACCCTCGGTCGCCAATTTTAAAACCAATTTTTGAATCTCAGTTTTTGTTCCTACATCAATTCCTCTGGTAGGTTCATCAAGAATAAGAAGTTCAGGATTTGTGAGCAGCCATCTTGCAAGAATTACCTTTTGCTGATTTCCACCGGAAAGCTGTTTTATAGGTGTTTCTCTCCCGGCTGTTTTTATCTGTAATATTTCGATATACTTATCTACAAATTCTTCCTGCTTTTTTCTCGGTATAAGTTTAAATATTCCTTGTTTTGCCTGCATGGCTATTATTATATTTTCTCTTACAGACAGATCCGCTATAATTCCTTCATCTTTTCTGTTTTCAGGAAGATATGCCATCCCAAGTTTCATGGCATCAATCGGAGCAGTTATTTTAACTTCTTTGTTTTTAAATACCATTTGACCGGTATCCGTTTTGTCAGCACCGTATATAGCTCTGACAAGTTCAGAACGCCCTGATCCCAAAAGACCGGTTATTCCTATAACCTCTCCTTTATTTAACTTAAGATCGAACGGTTTTATATTACCGTTTGATCCGAGTGACTTTGTGCTAAGAAGTACTTCTTTATCGGTAGTCTGTGTGCTTTCACTCTTAATATTTTCAAGGTCGTTAAAATCTTTACCCATCATTTTTGCTACAAGCTGTACTCTCGGGAGATTATTCACTTCAAACTCCCCTACAAGAGCTCCGTTTCTTAAAACAGTTATCTTATCACATACCGCATATACCTGCTCCAAAAAATGGGTAACAAATATTATTCCTATTCCGTCATTTTTCAATTTTTTCATTAAAAGAAAAAGTTTTTCAACCTCTCCGTCATCAAGTGATGAAGTGGGCTCATCAAGTATCAATACTTTTGCCGACATATCAACCGCTCTTGCTATAGCAATCATTTGCTGTATTGCAATAGAATAGCTTTCTGTAGGTTTAGTTACATCTATTTTGATATCCAATTTATCCAAAAGTTCCTTGGACATTCTATTCATTTTTTGCCAGTCAATAAGTCCGAATTTTCTTGGCTCACGATCCAAAAATAAATTTTCAGCCACTGAGATATTCGGGCAAAGATTTACTTCCTGATACACGGTACTTATTCCATTTTCCTGTGCTTCTTTTGGACTTTTATTTATTATACTTTTTTTATCTTCAAGAATTATCTGTCCGCTTTCAAACTCTTCCACTCCTGTAAGTACCTTTATAAGTGTGGACTTACCCGCACCGTTTTCTCCCATTAAAGCATGTATTTCACCCTTGTTTAAACTAAAATCCACATTATCAAGTGCTTTTACTCCCGGAAAATTTTTACAGATTCCTCTCATTTTCAATAGATTATCCATAATCACCTCAAAAGGAGTGAGGAGCAAATAACTCCTCACTCCCGGTATTTTCTTTATGCAAAATATAAAATTATGCCTTATTAATAAGCTCTTCCTGCCTTAATTTTCTCAAGATCCATACTTGTATCGAAATATGATTCATCTACATACTGAATTTTATCTACCGTTTCACCCTTTTCAAGCTTTTGAATGATTTCAGCTACTCTAGGTCCATGAAGCGGACTGCACTCAATACTTGCATTTAAATCACCTGCAATCATTGCATCAAATGCGGCCTTTACAGCATCAAATGATATAACTGTTATATCGCCTTCCGGTCCGCATGTTTTTCCTGCAGCCTTTATCGCATCAATAGCTCCGAAAGCCATATTGTCATTTTCGGCAACCACTACATCAATATCATCAAACTGCTTTAAGAATGACTCCATAACTTCCTGACCCTTTGATTGTGTAAACTCACCTGTTTGCTTTGCAAGCATATTCCAATTTGCGTTCTGTCCTAAAATATTTGCAAATCCGTCTGTTCTGCCAACCTGTGCAGATGCACCGATTGTACCTTGAAGAGTAACAATGTTTGTCTTCTCGTCAGCAGCTATATTCTTTGACTTCAAATAATCTTCAAGCCAATGTCCTGCAGTCTCACCTTCTTTTATAAAGTCACCGCATACAAGTGCTGTATAAAGAGAATCATCTGAAGTCTTTATCATACGGTCTGAAAGTATTACAGGAATTCCTGCATCCTTCGCTTCCTGTAAAACCGTATCCCATCCTGTTTCTACAACAGGTGCAAGTACGATATAATCAACTTCCTGCTGAATAAAATCTCTGATAGCCTTAATCTGATTTTCCTGTTTTTGCTGAGCATCGTTAAATATAAGCTCATATCCGTTTTCAGGAACAAATGTAGATTTGAATGACTCCGTATTTGCAGTTCTCCAATCAGACTCTGCTCCAACCTGTGCATAACCTACTACAATAACCTTTGAAGAATCCTTGGACTCTTCACTCTTTGCTTCCTCGCTCTTGCTCTCACCTGCGGTTTCTGATGATTCAACCGCCTTGCTCTCCTCAGGTGCTTTTGTACCTCCACCGCAACCTGTAAGTGCAAACATTGTCAGCATAACTGCAGATACAAATAAACTTAAACCTCTTTTACTCATAAACTCCTCCTTAAAATTATTTACGAAACATTTATTTGTTTACTATATTGTAATACAAAAAAATCTATGTAAACATAGATTTTTTTACGCGTTTTTTATATTATTTTCATTATAAGAAATTTATTTATATTATTTTATGATATTTGTTTAATATATTCAGATTAGATTAAATCACTTTCTACAGGCAGTATTATACTTACAGTCGTACCTATATTCTCGGTACTGTCTATATTAAGTCCATATTCATTACCATAATAAAGCCTTATCCTTTCCGCCACATTATAAAGTCCGAAGCTCTCTTTTGATGACTTTACCATATCAATTTCATCTATATATTCATTTTTTATAATATTTTTCAAGCTTTCAAGCTTTTTAGTCTCCATTCCGATCCCGTTATCTGTTACCTGTAAAATTATATACTCATCTTTTCTATAGCCTTTTACCGAAATCTTACCGCCGCTTCTTTTATACTTTATACCATGGTAAAGTGCATTTTCTACAATCGGTTGTAATAAAAGTTTCAAAATTCTTATATCAAACAGATTATCTTCTATATCAATACTGTATTCCAAAATATCCTCATACCTGAATTTTTGTATCTTTAAATAATTTTCTATATGCCTTATTTCTTCTCTTATCTGTATAAATCTTTTTCCGTTATTTAATCCTATCCTTAAAAATCCCGACAATGCGGTTATCATATCAACCACTTTTTTTGAATCACCTGCTTCAGCCATCCATACAACAGTATCAAGTGTGTTATATAAAAAATGTGGATTTATCTGAGATTGTAAAAGCCAAAGTTCCGTGTTTTTCTTATTCTTTTGCTCTGTCTTTATATTCTCGATAAGCTCTTTTATTCTGATTATTTTATCATTAAAATTTTCCGACAGTTCATCGATTTCTAAAATACTGCTCTCCGGATTATTCTCCAATAAATCATTTTCACTTCTTTTTGTATAATTACAAAGATTTATAATAGGAGCAGCAATATGTCTTGATACCTTTTTATACATATATAAAGTAAAGTACAAAATAAGAAATACGCTGATAATACTAAGCATAAATATAACAGCCATCTGATTTCTTATCTTTATACTTACTATGTTAAGCTCTTTGGTCTCCTCATATATATAGTCATTTACAGTATCTTCTATCAGCTCGGTTGTAACCCTGATATCATATTCCAAACTGTCTATATTTTTATTATAGTCTTTATATATATCACTTTTACCGATATTATCTATTTGTTTCTTGAGCAAATTTAAAAGTATTATAAGGCCTTTCGGTCTGTTTATTCCTTCATCTTTATTGTTCGTTTCAAGCAACTTTTCAAATATTTTATTTGCATATTCAAGGTCTTCATACGGATTTTGATTTTCTATAGTATCCGCACCTATTACCACCCTGTACATCTTATGGTCTACATTCTCTTTAAATTTAAAATTAAATTCTGTTGCAATACTTATATTTTTTACTATACTCCCATACTTATCATTCTGCCATTTCATCACGAATAACAGGTAAATAATAATAAATGCAATGGGTATAAAGGTTACAAACAACCTTTTCATAATATAATTTTGTATACTATTCTTCATTTTTATTTTCTCTGTACGACTTAGGTGTGTCTCCTTGATATTTTTTAAAAGCCGAACTGAAATAATGTTGATCACGATATCCGACTTCCATTGCTATATCAGATATCCTTTTATCCGTGCTTCTAAGAAGTCTTTTAGCTTCATCAATTCTGGTTTTTGTCAGATAGTCTATAAAGTTCATCCCCGCTTCCTGCTTAAAAACAGTACTGAAATATGTTGGACTCAGCCCGATATATTCCGCAACACTGTTTAAAGAAATCTCAGGTTCCATATATTTTTTCTCCACAAAGTCTTTTGCCTTATTAAGCAAAAAGCTGTACTGCCTTCCTGTAATCTGATCTCTTTTATCGATCATATATTCCAGTAACTTTAAAAAATATTGCTTCATAGTATAAATATCTGTAACAGCTTCATCAAATACTTCCATACTTCCGAATTTATTTCCAAGCTCCTCCTTATCATCAACATTACTGAGGAATTTTTCAGATTCTATAAAAGCATCCATTATTACATACTGTCTGAATATTAAAGATTTTAACTGTCCGTCCATATTGTCAGTATATTCTTCAACATAACTTTTAATATCCTGACTCTTTCCATTTATAATAAATTCCTTGAAGCTTCCTTTATTAAATCCTGATGTATCGAATTTCTTTATATTAAACTCGATATTGTCTGCCTTTATATTTCGCAAGATACTGTGTCGTTTTGCATCTACAATCGGCTTTATTTTCTTTAAAACCGATATGAGCTTTTCTTTTGAAACCGGCTTTAAAAGATATTCGGATGCACCTATATGTATAGCTTTCTGGGCATAGTCAAAATCATCATAACCGCTTAAAAATATAATAACGGTCTCCGGAAACCTTTCCTTTACTATTCTTCCAAGTTCCAATCCGTCCATAAAAGGCATCTTTATATCTGTTATCAATATATCCGGTTTTGAAATCTCAATTAGGGGAAGTGCCAATTCACCGTCGGCAGCTTCCCCTACAAAATCAAATCCATATGAATTCCAATCTATTTCTTTTTTTATACCTTCTCTTACAAACTTTTCATCCTCAACTAAAAAGACTTTTACCATCCCCTACATTATCTCCACCGGATTTGTATTTTTGAATTCAAAAACATTCAATTCACTATATTTTTTTAAATCATTTACAATTTTTTCTGTAAATACATGCTCTAAGCCATAATGTGTAGCATCTATGATACAAATGCCTTCATTAATAGCATCAAGTCCTTCATGATGTGTAATATCACCTGTTATCAGTACATCCGCCTCACCTAGAGCATACTTATACATTCCTCTTCCTGAGCCCGGGCTTATAGCAATTCTTTTAATATTCCCCTTTATATTCTCTCTTCCAAATACAGTTAATTTTTTTAAATCGAATGTCTCCTTTATTAAAGTAAGCAATTCATCAAATGAAAGCGCTTTTTTTAAATCTCCTATCTTTCCGACTCCAAGCTCTTTACCGTCCGCATTTGCCGTAACTTCAAGCGGTTTTGTATTTGAAAGTGAAAGTTTTTCCTCTGCAATATCTGCCATACCGCCTATTGCAATATCAAAATTTGTATGCATTGCAATCACGGAAATATCATTTTTAAGTATCCTTAAAATATAGTTTCCAAGGAGTGTGTCATCTGTAACTCTCTTTATATCTGAAAAAATAATAGGGTGATGTGACACAATCAAATCAATACTCTTTGCGCCGGCGTAGTCAAGTACTTCATTTGTAATATCAAGTACTACCAAGACATTTCTTACCTCTTTATCACTTCTTCCCAGTAAAAAACCTGAATTGTCCCAGTCCATAGCAAGCTCAAGCGGATATAATCTTTTTAAGTATTCAAAAATCTCACTGCATTTCATTCATTGTCTCCTTAATTATATCAAGTCTATGTCTAAGTTCTTTTTTTCTGTCCTCATTTAATCCGGTATTTGATAGAATACTTAGGTACTTTTCTTCTTCTTTTTTTAGAAATCTAAGTAATACCGGATGTTTATTTTCTATAAGATATTTACCGTATAAGAGCTCAGCCTCCGAATACATCACTGTATTTTCTGTATTTTCTGTATTTTCTGTATACCTTACTTCCATTACTGTATAAAACTTGCCCTCATCTATACACATATCTTCTTTTAATATTTTAAATCCTTTTCTTATCAGATAATCTCTCACTTCATCTGTTTTTGTATGAGGCGACAATATAAAGGTATTTTTCTTATCAAAAAATGCTTTTCCTCTATTTAAAATATCTATAATGAGTTCTCCACCCATTCCGGCTATTATTATTGTATCCACCTCTTTACTTGACATTTTATCAAGACCGTTGGAAAGTCTCAGAACAATATTTTCACTTACACCGAAGTTTTCTATGTTTTCTTTTGCTTTTTCCAATGGTCCTTTATTTATATCACAGGCATAAGCCTTATCTATTATATTATTTTCTATAAGATAGATAGGTATATGTGCGTGATCCGTTCCTATATCCGCTACCACTGAATTTTTCTTCACAAAATCAGCAATAGTTTGCAATCTTTTTGACAATTTCATTTTTTCTATTCCAAAAAATCTTTTAATCTTTTTGTTTTTGACGGATTTCTAAGCTTTCTTAGAGCTTTTGCTTCAATTTGCCTTATTCTCTCTCTTGTGATTCCAAAGACCTTTCCTACCTCTTCAAGTGTTCTGGGTTTTCCGTCCTCAAGTCCGAATCTAAGGAGGATTACCTTTTGTTCTCTTTCGGTAAGTGATTTTATTACTTCAATCAATTGGTCATGTAAGAGCACATCCATTGCGAAGTTGACAGGAACTTTAGCATTAAAATCCTGTAAAAAATCTCCAAGATGTGAATCGTCTTCATCACCTATAGGTGTTTCCATAGATACAGGTTCCAATGCAAAGTTCATTATCTCCCTCACTTTTGATACAGGCAGACTCATTATCTTTGCAACTTCTTCAGGTTTCGGCTCTCTTCCAAGCTCCTGAACAAGTTTTCTCTGTGTCTTGATAAGCCTGTTTATTGTCTCAACCATATGCACCGGAATCCTTATGGTTCTGGCCTGGTCTGCAATAGATCTGGTTATAGCCTGTCTTATCCACCATGTTGCATAAGTTGAAAATTTAAATCCCTTTTGATAATCAAATTTTTCAACAGCACGCAAAAGTCCAAGATTTCCTTCCTGTATAAGATCCAAAAGTTGCATTCCTCTGCCCATATATCTTTTGGCAATACTTACAACAAGCCTTAGATTGGATTCCGCCATTTTTTTTGCAGCTTCCTTTCTTATATTTGCGTCATGGTCGGAAATTTTCTGAGCAAGTACCATCTCTTCTTCCACACTAAGTAGAGGAATTTTGCCTATTTCCTTCAGATACATCTTTATAGGATCTTCTACGGAAATGTAATCGTCCAAATCATCAAGTATATTTAAATTTATATTTTCAAGATCCTTTATATCCTCTTCATTGAACTCATCTTCAAAGTCATTTTCTTTTAGAATAATGAATTCTTCCGGATCTGCATCGCTGTCAAATTCAGTAGGCTCTTTCTCATAATCCTCATCAATAAAAATATCTCTCTTTTCAAGAAATTCAATAAAATCAGGAAGATATTCCTTCGGTATATCATTATCAGAGAAAATCTTTTGGATATTTGAAGCATTGATTTTTCCGTTAAAATCTTTCTTTAATATCTTTTCAAACTCATTATTTAAATTCTTCCCCCTCATACTTCCTCCACTAACCTAAATCAACATGAAGTTTTCGCAATATCGCCTGTTCCTCGATAATTTTTTGAAACTCTTCTATACCTTTTGCATTTTTACTTTTCTCGTCTAAACTCGCCTGTCTGATTTTAAGTATACTTTCAGTGACAGCTTTTTTCTTTTCGTCGTCACTGAGGTTAGTCCCCAAAGTTGTATTAAGTATTTTGGAAAGCAGTCTCTGTTTTTCCATGTCATCCGCATAGTCATCACATATATTTGAAAATCTCAAATCTCCGGTTCTAAGTTTTTCAAATATCTTTACAGCTACATCCCTATAGAAACCTTCGCTGAAATTTTCCGGAGAAATATACTCACTTATCTTATCAAAAAGTGACACTTCCTCAACCATCCATGTAAGCAAAAGTCCCTGTGCTTTTGTATATCCGTCATCAATTTTTTTATTTTCTTTACTCGAATTTTTATTTTCGGAAACTGTAGTATTTCCGAAGGAATTAACCATATCAAAGAGTGCATTATATTCAATCATCAATCTCTTTGCTACAGCATGAGTGTAATTTTCTCTTTCAAGCTTTTCTCCAAAGCCGCTTAGCATTCTTGCAACTTCCCTGTAAAAGTTTGTCCTTTCATCAGGCTCGTTTAAATTATAATCTTTCTTCAGTATTTCAACTTCCCAAAGAAAGGCATTATCTGCAGAATCTATCCTCTTTTGAAATTCCTCACTTCCGAGATTTTTTATAAATTCATCCGGATCTTTGTACGGAGCCATAGATAATACTTTTACATTTAAGTTTTCTTCTTTTAAAAGAGGAATAGCTCTCTTTGCCGCATTTATACCTGCACCGTCAGAATCATATGTAAGTATAACCTTTTTTGTATATCTACTTATAAGTTTTACATGCAGAGGTGTGAGTGCGGTTCCAAGACTTGCCACAGAGTTCTCAAATCCTGCATTGTGTAAAGCTATGACATCCATATATCCTTCACACACCAAAAAAAAGTCTCTTCTTGTTCTCTTTGCAAAATTCAATCCGTAAAGATTCCTACTCTTATCAAAAGCAAGGGTCTCAGGTGAATTTACATATTTTGGAAGTCCGTCGCCCAAGACTCTTCCACCAAACCCTATAACTCTGGAATTGACGTCTATTATCGGAAACATAACTCTGTTCCAGAATCTGTCTCTTGCACCCTTTTCATCAATATTTATAAGACCGCTTTTTTTCAATATATCATCACTGTATCCCATACCTTTAAGATATTGATACAGATCATTTGATGTTTTTTTTGCAAATCCAAGTCCGAAATGAGTAATATGTCTGCTCTCAAGCCCTCTGTCTTTGAAGTATTTCAATCCGATCTCACCGTCTTTTGAAAGCAAGTTTTCATAGAAATACTTTGCGGCAGTCTTATTTATTTCAAGAATAATGTTTTTTTCATCATTTTTTGCTCTGTCATTGTCACTTACCTGTGGCAATTCTATATTGGCTCTTTTAGCCAGCAGTGTTAACGCTTCTGTAAAAGAATAATTTTCATACTGCCTTATAAAAGCTATTACATCTCCCCCGACACCACAGCCGAAGCAATGGAAAAGCTGCTTGCTTGGTGATACTGAAAATGAAGGAGATTTTTCTGCATGAAAGGGACAGAGTCCCATATAGTTGGCACCCTTTTTTTGTATTTTCACATAGCTTGAAACAACATCCACTATATCATTTGCAGATCTTACCTCATCTATTATTTCATTTGAATAATACAATTATTTCTCCTTAATATACATCCCAGGACTTTGGAACAAATATGTCTTTGAATTTTTCTATTGCATATAAATCAGTCATTCCTGCAATATAATCACAAACTACCAGTTCTCTGTCCTGATTCAACTCTTTTATAAAATATATATATTCATCCGGAAGCTTATCGGTATGGCACATATAATAGTCAAATAATGACTTTATCATAGTCTTGGCCTTTCCCTCCTGAGATTTTGGGACTTCATTGTAATATACCTTTTTAAACATCCATGTTCTAAGTCCCATCATTGCCTTATATATCTCTCTGTTCATGGAAATTTCAGGCTTATCAATACTTCCTTCTATCACACCATGTACCAGATTGTTAAGTCTTTCTCTCACCGAATGGCCGAGTATATCGCTGTATTCTTTCGGAATATCATCTTCTTCCATAATACGTGCTCTTATAGAATCGTCTATATCATGATTTATATAGGCAATCTTATCTGAAAGTCTTACAACATGACCCTCCAAGGTGGAAGGATTACCTGATGTACGATGATTTAATATACCGTCTCTGACTTCTTTTGTAAGATTAAGTCCACGTCCGGATTTTTCTATGAACTCAACAATTCTAACACTCTGCTCATAATGTGCAAAACCGAATGAACATACATCATTTAAAACATCCTCCCCCGAATGTCCGAAAGGCGTATGTCCAAGGTCATGCCCCAAAGCTATCGCTTCCGTCAAATCTTCATTTAATCTTAGAGACTTGGCTATAGTTCTTGCAATCTGCGCCACCTCAAGTGTATGAGTAAGTCTTGTTCTGTAATGATCTCCTTCAGGCGCCAGGAAAACTTGAGTCTTATGTTTCAGTCTTCTAAACGCCTTTGAGTGAAGTATTCTGTCTCTGTCTCTTTGATATACAGTCCTTATATCACAGGCCTCTTCATACCTGTCTCTTCCTAAAGAATTTTTACTTAAAGCGGCGTATTTACTTAGAGTCAATTCCTCTCTAAGTTCTATATCTTCTCTTATATTCATAATTATTTCAGTTTAAATAATGTTGAGAGTACTCCTCTTCCAAGGCTTGCTCCCAGATTTCCTCCCAGGCTTGAACCGAATTTTCCGCCTGATTTTCCTAAAGTCTTACCAATCTGCCTTCCGATAGTTCCTGCAGCCGTACCTGCCACAGCAGCTACCCCCTTCTTTATGGCATCCTTTTTCTTTTTTTCTTCCTTTTCGGCTTCTTTAGCCTGCCTCTCAGCTTCCTTTTGTGCCGCCTTTTCCTGCTTTTCGGCCTCTTTTCTTTCTATTTCAGCCTGTTTTTCAGCTTCTTTTCTTGCTGTCTCAGCCTGTTTTTCCTCTTCCTGCTTTTGTGAAATTTCCACTTGCAATCTCTGTAAGAATTCATATGCCGAGTCTCTATCCACCATGTCTTTATATTTCTCTGCCAAATCCGACATTGAAATAACTGCGGCTCTCATCATATCATCAATTGCTCCGAGATATGACTGTGGCGGAAGTACTTTAGCCTTTCTTACCATAGCAGGTGCACCGTCATCCTCTATAAATGATACAACTGCTTCACCTATACCCAAATTTGTTATAATTTCAGCCGTATCAAAATCAGGATTTGCTCTGTAACTCTGTGCTGCGGCCTTTATACCTTTTTGCTCTGCAGGTGTATAAGCTCTGAGTGCATGTTGAACCTTGTTACCGAGCTGCGCAAGTACCTCATCCGGTATATCACTTGGGTTTTGTGTTATAAAGTATACACCGATACCCTTTGATCGTATAAGTTTTACTACCTGCTCTATCTTTTGAAGCAAAGCTTTTGGAGTATCTTTAAATAAAAGATGTGCTTCATCAAAGAAAAATACCATCTTAGGCTTGTCAAGATCTCCGACCTCAGGCATTATCTCAAAGAGTTCAGCCAACATCCAAAGCATAAAAGTTGCATATATTCCCGGATCGTTTATGATAGTTGTTGCATCAAGAACATTTATCATACCTTTGCCGTCCTTGGTAACAAACCAATCATTTATATCAAGTGCCGGCTCACCGAAAAATACATCTCCGCCCTTATCTCCAAGAGCTACAAGACCTCTCATTATGGCATTGACACTTTGAGGTGCTATATTTCCATACTCCGCCTTATAGTCTGTGGCATTTTCACTGACATAGTTGAGCATACTCTTTAAATCTTTTAAATCAATAAGAAGTAATCCCTCATCATCAGCTATCTTGAATATAATATTCAGTATGTCTGTCTGAATCTGATTAAGGTCAAGAAGCTTTGCCAAAAGCATAGGTCCGAACTCCGAAATTGTGGTTCTGAGAGGTAATCCCTTCTTCCCGAATATATCCCAGAAAACTGTAGGATATGCTTTAAAAGAAAAATCTTCTCCCATACCAAGCTCTGCAACTCTTTTAGTTATACTTTCTTTTTCTTCACCCGGCTTACACATACCTGATAAATCACCCTTTATATCAGATAAAAATACCGGAACTCCGGCGTCTGAAAATGATTCCGCCATTACCTTTAAAGTAACTGTTTTACCCGTTCCTGTAGCTCCCGCAATCAGTCCGTGTCTGTTTGCATATTTTGATTTTATACATAATTTGGCATCACCGTCGCTTGCCACCCATATTTCATTCTCTTTATACATAGTATCTCCTAAAATTTCACTTTATACTTCTATTCTATCCCAACTTTCATATTATAACAAGTGAATATAATATTTTAATACAAAAAGAGCCGATACTTAAAGTATCGACTCTCTTTGACCGCAAAAGCGGCTTCCGTCTGTACACTAAATAAACTTTCGTCCATTAATTCTATTTATATTAAATCTAAGATTATATTATTTTGAATATAATGTTACAAGCTTCTCAAGATATGAGAATCTTTCCTTAGCATCTTCCTCATTCTTCTCGAAGAGTTTAGCTGCTCTCTCAGGATCCTTGAGTGCAAGAGATGAGTAACGAACCTCACCCTTAAGGAACTCTTGGTAATCTCCTGTAGGTGTCTTTGAATCAAGAGTGAACTTGTTCTCAGCATCAGGATTGAATCTGAAGTTATTCCAGTAACCTGCCTCAACAGCAAGCTTCTCCTCTGTCATAGCCTTGCTCATACCCTTCTTGATACCGTGAGCGATACATGGAGCATATGCAATAACAAGTGATGGACCCGGATAAGCCTCTGCCTCAGCCAATGCCTTAACAGTCTGGTTGTAATCTGCACCCATAGCGATCTGTGCTACATATACATAACCGTAGCTCATTGCAATACTTGCAAGATCCTTCTTCTTAACATCCTTACCGCCGGCAGCGAACTGTGCTACAGCACCTGTCTTTGTTGACTTTGAGCTCTGTCCACCTGTATTTGAGTAAACCTCTGTATCAAATACCATGATGTTTACATCCTTACCGCTTGCGATTACATGGTCAAGACCGCCGAAACCGATATCGTAAGCCCAACCGTCACCACCGAAGATCCACTGACTCTTCTTTGATAAGAATTCCTTGTTATCTAAGATTTCCTTAGCTTCAGCTGTATTTAACTTCTCAAGTTCAGCTACAAGATTATCTGTTGCTGTACCGTTTAATGCACCTACAGTGAATGTATCAAGGTATTCTTTAGCTGCTGCCTTAAGTTCTTCTGAACCGTTCTCAGCAATAGCCTCTACCTTTGACTTAAGACCCTTTCTGATAGCCTCATTTGCAAGGAACATACCGTAACCGAACTCCGCATTATCCTCGAACAATGAGTTTGACCAAGCAGGACCATGTCCCTTATCATTTACTGTATAAGGTGTTGAAGGTGAAGAGTTACCCCAGATTGATGAACATCCTGTAGCATTTGAAATGTACATTCTGTCACCGAAGAGCTGTGTAATAAGTCTTGCATAAGGTGTCTCACCACAACCTGCACAAGCGCCTGAGAACTCAAGTAACGGCTTCTTGTACTGTGATCCCTTAACTGTTGTCTCCTTGAACTTAGCTATAACTTCAGCCTTCTCAGGTGTAGCTGCCGCGTAGTCGAACCAAGCCTGTCTATGTACATTCTCCGGCATACTCTCCATTACAAGAGCCTTCTCGCCCTTCTTTCCAGGACATACGTTAGCACAAGAACCGCAACCTGTACAGTCAAGAGCTGATACGGCTACTGTAAACTTGTAGTTCGGCATACCTGTCATCGGAAGTACGCTCATTCCCTCAGGAGCGTTATTTGCCTCATCCTCTGTAAGAGCAACTGTTCTGATAACTGCATGAGGACATACATATGAACAGAATCCACACTGAATACAGTTATCACTGTTCCAGATAGGCATATTTACAGCAACACCACGCTTCTCGTATGCTGATGTACCAGCAGGTGTTGTACCGTCAACATAGTCAGCGAATGCAGATACAGGAAGATTGTTACCCTCTTGTGCACTTACAGCTGTCTGAATAGTGTTGGCAAACTTAATTGCATCCTCTCTACCCTCTGTATGTACTGCATAGTCAAGTCCCTCATCCTCAGCATTTGCCCAGCTTGCAGGAACCTCTACCTTATGAACATTCTTAGCACCTTCTTCAATAGCCGCCCAGTTCTTCTTAACTACATCCTCACCTTTTCTTCCGTAAGTCTTCTCAGCAGCCTTCTTCATGAGGTCAATAGCCTGCTCCTCAGGAATAATTGCTGAAAGCTTAAAGAATGCTGACTGAAGAATTGTGTTAATTCTTGTAGGTCCCATACCTGTAGCAATACCGATCTTTACACCGTCGATTGTGTAGAAGTTGATCTTGTGATCATGGATATACTTCTTAACCTGTCCCGGGATATGCTCCTCAAGCTCCGCATCTGACCATGTACAGTTAAGAAGGAATGTACCTCCGTCAACAAGTTCCTGTACCATGTTGTACTTTCTCATATATGCAGGATTGTGACATGCTACAAAGTTTGCCTTACGAATAAGGTATGTTGACTTAATAGGCTTCTTACCGAAACGCAAGTGGCTCATTGTAACACCACCTGACTTCTTTGAGTCATAGTCAAAATATGCCTGAGCATATAAATCTGTGTTATCACCGATAATCTTGATAGAGTTCTTGTTAGCACCTACAGTACCGTCTGCACCAAGACCCCAGAACTTACAGTTTGTAGTTCCCTCAGGTGTTGTAATAAGAGCAGGACCCGGATCAAGTGAAAGATGTGTAACATCATCATTGATACCGATAGTAAATCTCTTCTTCTCTGTGTTGTGGAATGTTGCAACTATCTGAGCAGGTGTTGTATCCTTTGAACCGAGACCGTAACGACCGCTGAAGACAGGAACAGCATCAAACTTTGTTCCCTTAAGTGCTGCAACAACATCAAGCCAAAGTGGCTCACCAAGTGATCCCGGCTCTTTTGTTCTGTCAAGAACTTCGATTCTCTTAACGCTGTCAGGGATAGCATCTACAAGTGCCTGTGCACTGAAAGGTCTGTAAAGTCTTACCTTAACAACACCGACTTTCTCACCCTGCTTTAAAAGATAATCAATTGTCTCTTCTATTGTATCGTTAACTGAACCCATAGCGATGATGATTGTCTCGGCATCAGCAGCACCATAGTAGTTAAATAATTTATAATCTGTACCGATCTTAGCATTAACCTTATTCATGTACTCCTGAACGATTGCAGGTAATGCATCGTAATAAGGATTGCTTGCTTCTCTTGCCTGGAAGAAGATATCAGGGTTCTGTGCTGAACCTCTCTCTACAGGACGATTAGGATTAAGTGCATTCTTTCTGAAAGCGGCTATAGCATCCATATCTGCCATATCCTTAAGATCTTCATAATCCCAAGTTTCAATCTTCTGAATCTCATGTGATGTTCTGAATCCGTCAAAGAAGTTGATGAAAGGAACTTTACCCTTAAGCGCTGATAAATGTGCAACAGGTGTTAAGTCCATAACCTCCTGAACTGATGATGAACAGAGCATTGCAGCACCTGTCTGACGACAAGCGTAAACATCTGAATGATCACCGAAAATACTAAGTGCATGTGTTGCAATAGCACGTGCAGAAACGTTAATAACTGCCGGAAGCTGCTCACCTGCTATCTTATAGATGTTTGGGATCATAAGAAGAAGGCCCTGTGAAGCTGTATATGTTGTAGTTAAAGCTCCAGCTGAAAGAGAACCATGAACTGCACCTGCAGCACCTGCCTCTGATTGCATTTCTGTAACTTGTACAGTCTGGCCGAAAATATTCTTTCTACCCTCTGTTGCCCACTCATCGGTGTGCTCTGCCATGACAGATGATGGTGTTATCGGATAAATTGCAGCAACATCAGTATACGCATATGATGCATGAGCAGCTGCCTGATTACCATCCATGGTCTTCATTTGTCTCTTAGCCATTTAATTCCTCCTACTAAGTAATTCTTTATAATATTTATAATAATAAAATATTAGTTTTTCGTATCTCATTATACCAATTTTAAAAATATTTGCAAATAATTATGTATGTATTTTGTGTACTATTCTTAGTACAATAACTTTTGTTTCCGTTTTAAAACAATAAAACATTCAATATCTTATTTTCAGACCGATTATTCATGGTCGTAGTGCTTACCGCCCCAATACATCGTCTTTGCAACCTCAGCCTTCGGTCCTAGAGTAACACCTTCCATAATCCATTTATAGAACTCTTCAAAGCCTGTTCTGTCTACTATATATCCTACATGCTCTTTACCGTCAGGTGCATTCGGGTCAATATATCTTTCAACATATGAATATGCATTTTTCACAATTTTAAGAATACTGTCTTCATCCACCCATTTGATAAAGTCCTCAGCCATTCTCGGATTCTTCTTTCCGGTCCTGCCAAGTAAAACCAGTCTGTAGTACTTCTCCTTACTTCTTGTCCATGCTCTTGTCGGGCAGACTGTAATACATACACCGCATCCGATACATTTTTCCGTATTTCTTACTATCTTACCGTTAACAACCTTAAGGGCATCCACACTTTTAGACTTACATCCCTTTACACACGCCTCACAGGTAACACAGCGATCCGGGTTATACTGCGGCTCCGTCATACCCATAATTCCGAAATCATTCATACGAACCTTGGCGCAGTCATTTGAGCAACCTGTAAACGCCACCTTGAAATGCAGATTATTCGGAAAAATCTGCTTTTCCATTTTTCTTGCAAACTCTGTAGTGTCATAATTTCCATAAGGACAAAGTCTTTTACCCGGACATGCAACTACATTTCTTGTTCCCGAAGCGGCATATCCCGTATCTCTCTTTTCCTGATTCGTACCTTCATTATCGATAATAAGCTGTATTTCTTTATTTACGGCATCCATATCCGATATTTTGATACCCGGAATCTCAACACCCTGTCGATTCGTAAGAAAAATGCTTCCGTTTCCGTACTTATCCGCAACTTCTGCAATTCTCTTTAAACTCTCCGCATCGATATATCCGCCCGGCATTCTTATTCTGGAAGCTGTCTCACCACGCACTTTAGAAACACGAAAGGCATTTTTTTTAAGCTTTTTTACATTAATATCCATCTTTACCTCACTAATCAATCAAAGCCTTACTGTCAACATAGTTAAATACCGGTCCGTCAAGACAAATATAAGTATCATTAACCTTACAATGTCCGCATTTACCGATACCGCAGCACATCTTTCTCTCATATGAAACCCAGATGTTCTCCTCCTTAAAGCCAAGCTTTAAAAGTTCTATTACGGAAAACTTCATCATCGCAGGAGGTCCGACTACCACAGCCTGTGCGGTTTCAATATCCTTAAGCTTAAGCTCAGGAATAAACTTTGTTACAAGACCTACATTTCCGGTATAGCCTTGTGCTTCCTTATCCATTGTTAAAATAAGATCCATTTGAGATTCCCATCTGATAATATCATCTCTGAACAACATATCATCAGGACTTCTGAATCCGAGTATCACATGTTTATCCTTTGAATCTTTACTTTCACCAAGTGCATTGATCACTCCGCGTACAGGAGAAACTCCGGTACCTCCGGCTACAACCACACATTCTCCGTTAATATATTTATCAACATCAAAACCGTTACCGTACGGCCCTCTGAGAAGCAAAGTATCACCTATGTAATTTTCAAACACCTCATCAGTAACTCTTCCCACCTTACGGATAGTCAAATCGATACTGTTCTCCGTTATTCCGCTTACTGAAATCGGTGCCTCACCGAATTTTGGAATTGAAACTTCAAAGAACTGTCCCGGCTTTACATCACCTTTAAACTCAAGTATGAATGTGTATTCTTTCTCTGTATGTTTAATAACATCTAAAATCTTTGACGGAAAAGGAATATAAGGATTATTTCTCATTCTGCACCTCCTCTACTTTAGCTGTTACTTTGTTAATAATATTTGAGAATGAAATATACTCAGGGCATACGGTATCACATCTTCCGCATCCCACACACATATTGTAGCCGAATCTCTTTTTAAAATCATATATCTTATGCATGGTTTTAAATCTCATACGCTCACCATGCTTTTTCCTGTATTCTCCACCGCCTGCAACATTTGTATATCCGTCTACCATACATGAAGCATTGACTCTTCTTCTTTCTCCGACTTTACCGTTATCTGTATAATAAACATCCTGCATTGTGTAACAGGTACATGTAGGACACACATAGTTACATCTTCCGCATCCTATACATCTTGTGTTATATTCCTCCCACATATCGGATGTAAATATTGAAAGAGGTACGCTGTCCGGCAACTTTACTCTTGTTTCATTTTCAGTTACAAATCTTGGAGTAATATCCTGCTCTTTTAAGGCGTTATTTGTAAATATCTCTTCAAGAACACTATCTTTTAACTGACAATGAAACTGATTGTCTATATAATCCACTGAAAAACTGTAATCCAAATCATCTGCACGGTTTGTACCCATATCCACACAGAAGCAGTCCTCATATGAATGAGCACAACCTATAAGAACAAATTTCACTTTGTCTCTGATTCGGGCGTAAAAATAATCTTCTTCTCTTCCGTTGTGAAGATATATCTGATCAAGTCTTTTTAATGCGTTGAGGTCACAACTTCTTAAAAACACCAAAACTTCTCTATCATCTATATCAGACTCCTTTACATCATTTTCCGTAAAGAAAAACAATGTCTGTGACAGAGGTGTCAAAATCTCCTTAAATGAATAATCGGATTTTTTATCAAGCTCGATTTCTGAAGCCTCTTTTACAAAATCATATCTTACTACGTCGGTATCTGTAAATCTTCCTTCTCCCACCTTGAGCACAGGTGCATAAATACGGTAGCTTTTTGATAATTCCTCAATTACTTTATTGAATCCACCGGGTAAAAATATATAACCCCTTTTCCCCATACTTTCTCCTTTATTTACTACACTATCTTCATCGATATAGTAAAGCTTAATTATATTAAAACTTTAAATACCGATACATAGCTAAACTTCAATACATATTGATAAAACTTTATCACTGTATACAAGAAATTATAACACGAACTTTGAAAATATCAATTCCTATTCTACAGTGATTTGCATGAATTATTGCATATTTTTACATACAAAAAGACTCATACTCTGAAAATGATTTTCAATAAGTATGAGCCTTATATTATTTAAATCTGCAAAATCTGTTTGCCTTATCATTACCTAATATCTTACATGTCAAAAAAGAGATTGTCAAAAGTATAATCAATATACTTATTTTACCAAATACAGGCCATATAAAATTATCGAGTAACAAATGTGAAAAGGCATCTCTTATAATTCTGTGAAATGCAAATATAGGCAAACTGTATACACCGAATCTTTTGAATATATTTGTCAAGAAATTCTTCTTTAATGATGTTACTGCAAATATGAAATATGAAGTACTCAAGGCATACGGCATATATATAATTCTAAGCGGATTTAATACACCTTTAAATATAGGCAATATATTTCCTTCAGCTATGCGATATCCCCAAGGTCCATAGAAAATCAAAGTATAAAATCTGACATATTTAAAGAAAACAAAAAATCCTAATACACAAAAAGCTCCCATTGAAAAGAGGCGCATATTTGTTTCTTCAAAAATTGAAGTCTTACTTAAAGATGAGTATTTTTTATACAATACACCGATATAGAAATACGGAGCAAAAGATACTACCCTGTCTAAAGATAAAAAAACATCTATTTTCACCTGCCAATTCATATTAAGCATTGAAAAAAATATAAAAAATATTATCAATACCGTTACATACATTGTAACAGCATCAGAAGTAAATTGTTCTCTTTTAACTCGACTTGTTTTTTTCTTATTCAGCTTCAAAAACAACTCCAAAGGATATAGTGACAATCTGAAAAAAACAAGCGCAGATATATACCAAGGTGTAGATGATTCATGTAAAAAATCGGGAATTATATTCCTGTCTCCATAGAATAACATATCACTTATATGCAATAATATCTTCATCATAAAAAACAGCATTATAAGAGAAATAACAGATTTTAATTTAGTTCCCTTCTTTTTCCATGAATCATAATAAAAATATCCGGATAAAAATATAAATGCAGGCATATGAAAACTGTAAATAAAGAAAAAAAGTTTATTAAAAAGCGTATATTCTCTTTCCTTTACAGGCAAAAGAAAATGTCCGAATACCACAAGAAAAATCAACACACCTTTAAATATATCAAGGCTGTAATTTCTTTTGCCATGACTGCTCATATCTCACCATCTTTCCGTTAAATTTATTTAAAATTTTCTGTAATTATCCAACAGCATTTTCAAATCCGCAATATCTTCAAGCAACTTTTTGCCTATATCCGTATCCTTTACAAACATTCGATATACGTCCTTTTCAACTATCTCAGATTCCGATTTAATGTCGGTGTTATTTATCAGGACATCTTCCACCGATGTAAAAGGTGTATGTGCTTTCAGTCTCAGACCATGTGAGTTAAATATCAAAGTGTAACCCGCAATTCCTGTAGTCTTATTCATAGAGCGGCAAAATCCGCCGTCTATTACAAACAGTCTTTCATTTGCACGTACAGGATGTTCACCGTCAATCGCATGAACCGGTGTATGTCCGTTTATAATATGTGAGTGCGTATCATAAAGACCGAACTCGTGTAAAATCTGAATACAAAAGCTTTCATCATAGTACTTGCTGTAATATGGATTTGATTTTTCCTTCCAAAAGCTCTTATCTTCAATATAATCACGCTCAAAAGTCTTTATTTTTCTACCGCATAATGGCGACTTTTCACCACCCCATAAAAACCACATAAAATCAATGTCATCCTGACTCGGATTATCTGTATAGGCCGCCCTGGCTTTTTCATCACATATATCAAACAAGGCTTTTCCATGATAGCATTTTCCGTTTATACAAAGCATATCGAATATTCCGTTTTCATCCACAGGAACACAACCGTGGTATATAAGATTCCTGTTGTAAACATTGTACATACCGCCTTTATCATATAAAAACTTTATATGTTTATTTAATCTCTGACCTGATACAAAACTTCTATGCAGCTTCAGCATGATTTCATTTTCCTCGGCAGTAAGTTCATAAGGATTTTCCCTATTTAATGTCGGGAATATATTCGTTTTCAGTTTTGTCTTCACTCCGTCAACAGTCACATATCCTTCATCAAGATCTATATGCTCTAAAAGCAGTCTGTCATCCATACCGTATTCAGGATGCCTTTTTATAAGCTGACCTTCCAACTTAAAGAGTATCACTTTTATTGCGGCAAGCGCAGCCTGTATTCCGTCGTCAATACCGTACTTTGACATTCCGAAAAGCATAAGTTGTCTTAAGCTGATACCGTAAGCGTTCTCAAGAATTTCTACATTTCCATACTTTAAGTTGTTTCTGATAACATTACAAATACATGCATCATTTCCACATGCGGCTCCCATCCAAAGAATATCATGATTTCCCCACTCAATATCAAGAGAATGATAATTCATAAGTAAGTCTATTATTTTGTCCGCATTGCCGCCTCTGTCAAAAATATCACCTACTATATGAAGATGATCGACCGCAAGCCTTTTTATAAGTGCAGAAAGTGCAATTATAAATTCATCGGCATCATCAAGATCTATAATGGTCTGTAATATATGTCTGTGATAGCTTACTTTATTTGTGTCTTCATTCTTTTGTGCATGTAAAAGCTCATCAATGATATATGCATAATCTTCAGGCAAAGCCTTTCTGACTTTTGATCTTGTATATTTGGATGATAATAACTTTGCAAGCATTATAAGATAATTCAGTGTCATCGAATACCAGTCATTATCTATCCTGTCAATTTCTGCAAGCATAGTCATTTTCTCTCTTGGATAATATATGAGAGTACACAGCTCCTGCCTGTCAAACTCGGACAATGTTTCTCCGAATATAATATCGACTTTTTCTTTTATTACTCCGGAGCAATTGTTCATTATATGTAAAAAAGCTTCATATTCGCCATGTATATCACTTAAAAAGAACTCTGTACCCTTAGGCAGATTTGTTATTGCAGACAGATTTATAATCTCTCTTATTACTGCCTGACTTGACGAATAATTTTGTTTCAGAAGTTTTAAATACTTTACATTTTCCTTGTCCCTATTCATAAATTATCCCCCGTATTATATTAATTCTCCAGTTTCTCCACAGTCTCTTCAGTTTTTGCAGCCTCAGTTGTGGTCAGCTTCTCAACAGTAGGTTCAGCCGTGGTTTCCTTCGCCTTTGTACTTTCTTTTGCTTTGGTACTTTCCTTCGCTTTGGTGCTTTCTTTAGGCTTAGCCGAAGTCTCCGCAGGCTTAGCACTCTCCTTGGTTTCCTTTGCCTTAGTAGCCTTTTCTTCGGTACTTAACTTTTCTACGGTGCTTTCACTACTTCCTGAATCTTTTTTCTTTGTTGTACTCTCTGCAGTCTTTTCCCCGGTGCTTTCAGCCTGAGTTGTAGCTGCGCTTGCACTTTGACTTACATGAGCACTTGACGTACTTTCAGTACTTGATACGCTGCTTTCATTACTCTTTGAAGCGGTGGTTTCCTCACTCTCGGAGTTCACCTTTATTTTGGCAGGTTTTCCCTTATATGTTGAATTGTGGAAAGGCTCTTCCTTTACCAACACACCGTCTTTTTTTACAATATATGTAGTTGCCCATCTTGAGCCCTTTTTAGCCTCGGTTACAACTACCTGCTTTCCCTTTTTCAAACTCTTATCTTCAATATACTCAGGAACCGGAGGATTTAAATCCGATATCTTCTTTGACGACATTTCAACGGTAACACCTTCTTCCAAAATAGGAATTCCTATAATTGAACATGTAAGTGTCTGTCCGGTAAGCACCGCTCGAATCGCAATAGCGGTGTCGGATGTATTTATAAATTTCATATCCGGACCTGCATATCCGTCATAGCTTACCATAGCATCTTCACCTGGAGTTACATAACTTGGCTCAAATGAATGTGCATGCCTCTCGGTTGTCTTTAAGCCTGAGAAAATAACCGCATTGTAAAGAGTTGATGAAACCTGACATACACCGCCACCCGGCTCTTCAGATAAAACACCGTTTACATAGGCTCCTGCAGGCTTATATCCTCTCTCAAGCGTCCTGTTACCTGTAGTGTTGTTGAAAGAAAATTCCTCTCCCGGCTTTATTATAAGTCCGTCAAGCGCTTCGGATGCAAGTGAAATATTTGTATTTCTGTCCTTATTATCTGTAGTCTTTGTAGTAAATGTACCTATTACCTTGTACATCTCTTTTGCTTTTGCAGCCGAAATACCGGCTTTTACTTCATTTCTTACAACGGAAATATCAGCCTCAAAATTCTTACGACTCACATATGACTTAAGATCCGACTTAAGTCTGCCTTCATCAATAAGATACCCGTCACTTTCATCAGCATATGTAAAACTCTTTGTTTCCTTGTTAAATCCTGATATAGATCCGTTTACAGGGTTTATATTCCATTTTTCCTTTGCTTTTTCCACCATTGAATCTATGTCGGCATCATCAAAGTTTATCTCATAATGTGATGCTGCATTGTCAACATCTGTATATATCTCATTTAAAAGTTTTGTTACCTTTGTATCCAAAACATTGTCAAGTACCATACTGTCACTTAAATCATCACCGATATGTAAAGTTAATTTCCACGGATATACTTTGTCTATTGCCGCTTTTGCCTCCGACATTTTCATTCCGGTAATATCTATCTCATCAATAGTTATCTGTTTTTTTAATTTTTCATCTGCAATTTCAGTAGTCACCTCAGTACCGTCAACTTTTGATGACTTCAAAAACTTTCCGACTTTTTGTAATCCCGATATGGCAATCAATACCAGTATAATAAATGCCGCAACAAGAACAGCTACAGCTCTCATATTTATATCTGCCGTAAAGCCCCTTTTTTGCGATCTCTTTCTTGCTTCTCTTACTCTCTCCGAGCCTGTTTTTTTACTGCTGTTTTGTCTATTTAACATTTCAATTCCTTATAAGATCTATTAATAAAATGCCCTTATGCTATTTTTTGATAAAAACATACCTTGGGATTAAATTATACCAATAATATGATTTTAAAACAATTAAAATCACTTATCAATATTTGCTTTACAAAATTTATTGTGCTAGACTTATTAATGGAAATATTTAATATATGTAAAAAGTATTTTTTTAAGGTGATTTATGAAAGAAAATTTTAAATATATAGACCTTCATACACATTCTACCGCTTCAGACGGTACATGCTCTCCCGCAGAGGTTGCCATATCGGCAAAGAAAGCTTCTCTTAGCCTTATTGCACTTACGGACCATGACACTATGGCAGGTGTGGAAGAATGTTTTAAAAAAGGATTGGAACTTGATTTATCCGTAATAGCCGGAGTTGAAATGAGCTGTGTATATAAAGATAAAGAAATACATATTCTGGGTTATCTGCTGCCTTCTTCAATTTCTAAGAGAGAACTGAATATTCCAAAAGAAATATTTGAGGATTTGAGTTTTTTTGCAAAAGAAAGGGCTGAAAGAAACGCTGAAATAATCAGGAGATTTAAAAATGACGGAATAATAATTTCCGAAAATGATTTGAACAACTCAAATCCGAATGCCCAGATAACAAGAGCACATTTTGCAAATGCTCTTATAAAGCTTGGTCTTGTAAAAAATAAGGCTGAGGCTTTTGATAAGTATCTTGAATATGGCGGTAAATATATACCGGTTAAGAATATCACAACAATAAGATGCATGGAGTTTTTAAAGAAACATAATTTCTTTATTTCACTTGCACATCCTTTTCAATATAAATTTTCTGATGATGACTTGAATGCTCTTATATCACATTTGATTGAACTCGGATTAAACGGTATAGAGGTATATCATTCCACTCACTCGGCTTCAGATATTGAAAACCTCCGTTTATTGGCGGATAAATACAAGCTTTTTCCTACAGGAGGCAGCGATTTTCACGGAGGAAACAAGCCGGGACTTGAAATAGGTAAAGGATACGGTGATTTAAAGATTCCGTTTGAACTTTTAGAGAATATATTAAAAACCAAATCCGACTAGATAAAAAATGCGTATGGGAAAACCCATACGCATAAATTTTATAATTTTGCAGCTGCCGGCTTTTTCTTTGCCTTTGTTACAATATCGTCAGCACTCTTATAAATAGATGACTTGCCGATACAACCTCTTACACTTGAAAGCGGATATATTGTAGTGTTCTTTCCTATAACGGTTCCGGGATTCAAAATCGATCCGCAACCTACTTCAGCTTCATCACCTACTATAGCTCCAAGCTTTCTGAGTCCTGTCTCAAGCTCCGCATCCTCCAAATGAAGTACAACATCGGACTTATCACTCTTAAGATTTGATGTAATTGCGGAAGCGCCGAGATGCGCCTTATAACCGATGATAGAATCTCCAACATAGCTGAAATGAGGTACCTGTGCCTTGTTAAAAAGTATAGCATTCTTAAACTCACAAGAGTTTCCTGCCACTGCACCTTCACCTATAATTACATTACCTCTGAAGAATGCACATGAACGAATACTTGCATCTTTTCCGATAATAAGCGGACCTGCAAGCGCAATTGTAGGCATTATCTTTACCGAACGATGAACCCAGATATTCTTTCCGATTTTTAAATACTCCGTATCAGGTAATGTAGCACCGATTTCTTCTATAAAACTTCCAAGTTCCTTAAATACTTCCCAAGGATATGTGTATTTTTCGAAGAGAGACTTTGCTATAGTTTCTTCCAAATCAAAAAGTTTTTTTGTTTTTACATCGATTTTTTTCATTTTCTATCCTTTCATGCCCTTATATTCTTTTGAAACCTCTTCAAATACGGCATTTAAACTATATTGGTTATTAAGTTGCTTCACATTAAGACATCGAATACCTACAAATCTTTCAAGTTTTGTCATATATTCTTCAGATGTAATATCACCGTTTGATACCATCGTAAGTCCCTTTTCCCAGCTGGCAGTCAGCTCCGGATTTAAAAGTTGTGAAATAGAACAATTTACTACTTCATATACAATTTCACCAAAAAGTGTAGGGGTAATTATTTGAGTCTTTTTATTTAAAGCCAGATATTTTATCGAAAATAATTTTTTCAAAATATCAGCCCTTGTAGCGGAAGTACCTATACCGCTTCCCTTTATTTGACTTCTAAGTTCCTCATCCTCTATAAGCTGTCCTGCATTCTCCATTGCAAGTATAATAGAGCCTGACGAATATCTCTTTGGAGGTACCGTCTCACCCTCTTTAATACTCAAAGAGTTAAGTGTAAGCTTTGAACCCTTTCTAAGTGATGAAATCATCTTTATATACTCCGGATTTTGATCGTCACCGGTTTCGTCATCTTCACCCTCTGTTTTTACAGGGCTTAATATATTTAAAAATCCTCTTTCAACACATACTTTCGTATTTGCAACAAATATCTCATCTCCTATACCGAAGCGTATAGCAAACTTTTGATATATTGCCGGAGGATAAAATATACTAAGAAATCTTCTGCATATGAGTTCATATACAGACAATGACAATTTACTCAGTGAATTCATATTTCCAAACCCGGTAGGTATTATAGCATAATGGTCGGTGATTTGACTATCATTAACATACTTTGTTTTTGAAATATTTTTATATGTACCCTTTTCAAGAATATTATTTGCAAAATCCGCAAGTGCCGAAAACTTACAAAGTCCCTTTATATTCTTGTCTATTTCCTTTGCTACGGCGCCGGAAAGCACTCTCGCATCCGTTCTAGGATAAGTAACAAGCTTTTTTTCATACAATTCCTGAATTATTTTTAATGTTTCATCAGGACTTATTTTAAATCTCTTTGAACATTCATTTTGTATCTCTGCCAGATTGAAAAGTAAAGGAGGATTTTTTGTTTCTTTCTTTTTCTCATTTGAAAGTACAACTGCTTCCCTATTGTTTTCATCGGCAATTTTTTCTATATGTGATATAAGTTCTTCTGCATATATCTTTTCTCTGAAACCGTTATCCTTGTAAAGCATAGGAGAATTAAAGTATTTTGACTTCTCATTTACCTTCCACTCTCCATCTATACTCATTCCCTGATTTTCAAATTTACCCAAAACTTTAAAGAATGGAGTCTTTACAAAGTTTCTTATTTCTCTTTCTCTGTTTACCACCATTCCCACAACACAGGTCATTACTCTTCCAACACTGAGTACCGCTCTGTCAAGCTTTAAAAAACTTGCAACATTTCTGCTGTATTTTAAGGTTAGGATTCTGGAGAAGTTGATTCCCATAAGATAATCTTCTTTTGCACGAAGAAAGGCGGCTGCGGAAAGATTATCATACTCAGACCAATCTTTTGCTTCTCTTATACCTCTTAGTATCTCATCTTCGGTTTGAGAATCTATCCACACCCTTTTTCTTTGCTTTCCCTGCACATTCGCCATCATATCTACAAGTCTGTATATATATTCTCCTTCTCTTCCCGAGTCGGTACAAATATATATCGTATCAACATCTTCTCTGTTTAAAAGATTCGAAACTATGGTAAACTGATTTTTTACACCGTCAATTATCTCATATTTAAACTCTTTAGGTAAAAAAGGCAAAGTATCAAGTGACCATCTTTTCAGCCTCTCATCATACTTTTCAGGGTAGCTCATAGTTACAAGATGTCCCACACACCAAGTAACTATAATATCATCGCCTTCCAGATATCCGTTTTTTCTTCCTGTAGGTACTTTCAGAGCCTTTGCAAACTCGGTCGCTACACTTGGCTTTTCCGCTATAAAAAGTTTCTTCATTAATCTCTTTCTACACTGAACTTATATACAGTTTCACTGATAAACTCTTCAAGTTCATATACTACCGGCTGTATAAACTCCGGCATATTTATCGCATTAGGGAAAAATTGTGTTTCAAAACAATATCCGCTTCTCTTCGGATATGTTACACCTCTTTTTCCGACTATTTCTTCTGTCAGATAATTACCTGTATAAAACTGTACACCCGGTAAATCGGTATAAACTTCCATAACTCTTTTACTGTTTTCATCTTTTGCCTTTGCGGCAAGTCTGAGATTACCGTCATAATCTCTGATTACCCAGTTATGATCATATCCGTTACCCTGCACTACAGATTCATAATCGGAGTCGATTTCCTTACCGATCTTTTTGTATTGTCTAAAGTCCATTGCTGTATTTTCAACTTTTCTTATCTCACCTGTAGGTACGGAGTTTTCATCACATGGCAGGAAGCTGTCTGCTAAAATCATAACCTCCTGATCATATATATTCTTACTGTCCTGTCCGGCAAGATTAAAATATGCATGATTTGTTAAATTTACAGCCGTTTTTTTATCACAAACAAAGCTGTATCCTATTGTAAGTGCATTATCATCAGACAAGACATAACTTACATTTATCCTTGCTTCTCCGCCAAAACCCTGATCGCCGTCAGGACTTATAAGCATAAATGTTATCATATCTCTGTCTTCGTCTTCAAATGTACCCACTTCCCAGATTCTGTCATGCCAATAGTCAGGTCCCGAGTGCAGTGCATTGTTTCCGTTATTCAGAGCAAGTTGAAATTCCTTGCCGTCAATTGTAAACTTTCCTTCCGGTATACGATTCGCATATCTGCCTATAATAGAACCGAAATGCGGAATATTATTCTCATATCCGTCCACAGTATCATATCCAAGGCATACATCTTCAAACTTTCCGTCTTTATCAGGTACCATCATACTTACCCAAGTACCTCCAAGATCGGTAAAAGATGCGCTTACTCCGTTTTTATTTGTCAGAGTATATAGATTTACAATCTTACCGTCTTTTGTTTTCCCAAATTCAGTTGTCTTAATACCCATGTTTTTCCTCACTTTACAAAGAAAAAGCCATCACAGCTCTACGTGACAGCTATTATACTATATTATACAAATTTTTCCATTCCCTTGCAAGACTTAGTGTAAATATTACCATAGCATGATAATTGCTTCAATATATGAAATTTAAAAAGGCATCTGCAATGCAAATGCCTCATTAATAATTATTTTGCTGTTATAAAATTCTTTGCTGTAAGGTACTCCGCACAAAGAAGTGCACCGCCTGCAGCACCTCTTAAAGTATTATGTGAAAGTCCGATAAACTTATAGTCATACATTGAATCTTCTCTAAGTCTACCCACTGAAACACCCATACCGTTCTCAAAATCAACATCAAGATTTACCTGTGGTCTGTTATCTTCTGTAAGATACTGTATAAACTGCTTCGGTGCTGAAGGAAGGTTAAGTTCCTGAGGCTCTCCCTTGTACTCTACAAGTTTCTTTATGAGATCTTCTTTGGAAGCCTTGTTCTTAAACTTTACAAATACTGCAGCTGTATGTCCGTTAAGTACCGGTACTCTTACACATTGGCAAGTAATCTTTGGTGAAGTTGCAGGAACAATCTCATCACCTTCAATATGTCCCCAGATTCTGAGAGGCTCTTTCTCACTCTTTTCTTCCTCACCGCCGATAAACGGAATAATGTTTTCAACCATCTCAGGCCAATCCTTGAAAGTCTTTCCTGCACCAGATATAGCCTGATATGTTGTAACTACAACTTCATACGGCTCATACTCTTTCCATGCATTAAGCACAGGAGCATAGCTTTGTATAGAACAGTTAGGCTTTACCGCAATAAATCCTCTCTTTGTTCCGAGTCTCTTCTTCTGTGACTCAATAATTGCAAAATGCTCAGGATTTATCTCAGGAACAACCATAGGTACATCCTTTGTCCAACGATGTGCCGAATTGTTTGAAACCACAGGAGTCTCTGTTTTTGCATAAGCCTCTTCAATAGCCTTTATCTCTTCCTTTGTCATATCCACAGCTGAGAATACGAAGTCAACCTTTGAGGCAACCGCATCAACATCATTTACATTCATTACAATAAGGTCTTTGTAAGCCTCCGGCATAGGAGTTGTCATTTTCCAACGACTTCCTACAGCATCCTCATATCTTTTTCCCGCACTGCTTGGACTTGCTGCTACAACTACAACTTCATACCAAGGATGATTTTCAAGTAATGACAAAAATCTCTGTCCTACCATACCTGTTGCACCGAGGACACCAACTTTTAATTTCTTATCCATATTATCTCTCCATATCTGTTTATTTTGAATAACAGTTCATAAATCTTGTGGACTATTATTTTTAACTGGTTGCAATCATAGTACACAATAAATAATATTGCAAGCATTTTTTCGCATCAGGCGCACATTTGTACGCCTGACAGAGACATTTTATTTTACTTGTCTGTTTTTACAAAATATTATTTGATTTTTTGCCCCTTATAACCTCTATGGCTAAGTTTAACTTTACTTAAATTAACTTCTTTTCCGGATACGCTTGCAAGTCCAACCTCGTTTGTAAGATACAAATTCTCAACAAATTCATTATATCCAAGTGTAATTGCCTTCTCTCCCCTGGTACTCTTTTTAAATTCATTTACCTCTGAAACATTAAATCTTAAAATATATCCTGCATCACTTACAATACATAAATCTGTATTTGATGCCGCACCAAGCATTTTTACACCTATAAGCACATCATCATTATTCAGCTTTGTAGAGGCAACCTGCTTATTATTTGTTTTGAATTCTTCACCGGAAACTTTCTTTATATATCCGTTTTTAGTCAGCATTAAAATAAGGTTTCCCTTCATACTGTCCTCACTGACTGCCAGAAGTATCTCTTCATTGCTGCTGTCAAATTTAGTTAAATTATCAATAGGGGTTCCCTTATCTCTAAGCTTTGAAACACCGGGATCCATAGCCTTGAATTTGTATAATACACCTGCATTAGAGAAAATACATATTCTATCCGTATTCATCACAGGAAATACATGGATATTTTCACTTTCCACAGTTTCCGCATTCTTATCAAAAGTATTTCTGTCAAGTATCTTGCAATATCCGAATTTATCCATAACAAAGATAACCTCTTCACTTGCTATTGGCTCCTCAATATAAACAGCTTCCTTTGCATCCTCTATCAAGGTTTTTCTTGGAATAGCAAAATCTCTTTTGATCTTTTCAAGATCCTTTATAAAGAGCTTATCCATATTTTTATGATCTTTTAAAATATTCTCATATTCCTCTATATTTTTAAGAGTAGTCGCATTGTCCTTTAAAAGAGCCTCTATCTCAAGACCTATAAGCTTATAAAGTCTCATATCAAGAATCGCCTGCGCCTGCTTCTCGGTAAATGAAAGCTTCTTAGCATCCTTTTCAAGCGCCTTAACCTTAAAGTTTATACCTGTGGTATCACCGGACGTAAGGCATTTTTTTGCCTGAGTCAGATTTTTGGAACCGCGAAGTATGGCAATGATAAGATCGATAACGTCTACAGCCTTTATAAGACCTTCCTGTATTTCCTTCTTTTCAAGCTCTTTATTTAAGAGTATATTGTATTTTTTTGTAGTGATTTCATACTGAAACTCAAGGTAATTTTTTAAAATATCTCTTAATGAAAGAATCTCAGGCCTTCCGTCTACAATCGCAAGCATATTTACTCCGAATGTATCTTCAAGCTTGGTTTTCTTATAAAGGATGTTCTTTATCTTTTCAATATCCGCATCTTTTCTAAGCTCCAGAACTATTCTCGTACCGTTTTTATCGGATTGATTGCTGATATCCACTACATCCGAGAGCTTCTTACTCTCCACAAGATTTGCCACATCCACTAAAAACTTGTTTATTCCGGCACCGATCATAGTATATGGAATCTCAGAAATTATCAGCTTGTCCTTGTCAGCTTTTTTTCTTCCAAGCTCTACTTCTATCTTTCCTCGCAGCTTTAGCTTTCCGTTACCTGTTTCATAGATATCAAGCAAATCCTTTTTATTTGCAATAATGCCGCCTGTAGGAAAATCCGGACCGTGCAGTACTTCCAAAAGTCCTTTAGTATCTATATTCCTGTTTTTAATATAGGCAATACAGGTATTACATACTTCAAGCAGATTATGTGTAGGAATTGAGGTTGACATACCTACCGCAATACCCTCCGCACCGTTTATCAAAAGATTAGGTACTCTTACAGGCAAAACCGCAGGTTCTTTTTCTGTCTCATCATAATTTGAAATAAATTCAACAGTCTTATCAAGGTCCTTTAAATAAACTTCCTCAGCAAATTTTGCAAGCTTCGCTTCGGTGTATCTCATTGCCGCGGCTCCGTCTCCTTCTATAGAACCGAAGTTTCCGTGACCGTCTATTAAAGGCATTCCTTTTTTAAAGTCCTGACTCAAAACAACCAAAGTTTCATATATCGAACTGTCACCATGCGGGTGATATTTACCCATGGTATCTCCGACTATTCTTGCAGACTTACGATGCGGTCTGTCACTGAATATTCTCAGTTCACTCATATCATATAAAACTCTTCTTTGTACAGGCTTTAGACCGTCTCTCGCATCAGGTATAGCCCTTGCGGTTATAACACTCATAGAATAATCCAGATAGGATTTTTGCATTTCCTCCGAATATTCCGTTCGCAATATCTTCTCAGCCATATACCCTCCTATGCATCAATTACCGCTTCTCTTGCATGCTCATGTATAAAGTTTCTTCTCGGAGCCACATCGGATCCCATTAAAAGCTCAGTTACTTCACTTGCAAGTCTTGCATCTTCTATTTCAACTTTTTTGAGCACTCTTCTTTCAGGGTCAAGAGTTGTCTCCCAAAGCTGTTCGGCATCCATCTCTCCAAGTCCCTTATATCTTTGCAGAGTGAAATTGTCCTTATGTTTCTTTTTATAATCTTCCAGTGCTTTTTCATCATATAGATAAATGCCCTCACCTCTTTTCGGTACCACTTTAAAAAGCGGCGGCATTGCAATATATACATGTCCGTCATATATAAGCTCAGGCATAAATCTGTAGAGGAAGGTCAAAAGCAGAGTATCTATATGACTTCCGTCCACGTCCGCATCGGTCATAAGTATTATCTTGTCATAACGAAGTTTTGAAATATCAAAATCATTGCCATAGCCTTCAGAAAATCCACAACCGAAAGTATTTATCATTGTTTTTATCTCTGCATTTGCAAGTACCTTATCTATAGAAGCCTTCTCAACATTTAATATCTTACCTCTTATCGGTAAAATAGCCTGAAAATTTCTGTTTCTTGCAGTCTTTGCGGAACCGCCGGCAGAATCTCCCTCTACTATAAATATCTCACATTTGCTTGGATCTTTTGACTCACAGTTTGCAAGTTTTCCGTTTGACTCAAATGAAAACTTTGATTTTGTGAGCATATTTGTCTTGGCTCTTTCCTCAGCCTTCCTTATCTTGGCGGATTTTTCCGCACAGGAAATTATAGCTTTTACCACATCTACATTCCTGTCAAAAAACCTTGTAAGCTCATCCCCTGTAACCGTAAGTACAGCCCTTGTGGCATCGGCCGATGCAAGTTTTGTCTTTGTCTGTCCTTCAAACATAGGATTCGGATGCTTTACACTGATAATGGCGGTCATACCGTTTCTGGTATCCGCACCGGTAAAATTGCTGTCCTTATCCTTTAATATACCGAGATCTCTTGCATAGGTATTTATAAGACCTGTAAACTTTGTCTTGAATCCGGCTATATGTGTACCGCCTTCTTGAGTAAATATATTATTACAAAATCCCAGTATATTCTCCTCAAATGCATCCACGAACTGTATGGCTATTTCCACATCTATATTGTCACATACTCCTTTGTAAAGTATAGGAGCATGCATTACTTCCTTGCCCTTATTAAGCTCTTTTACATATGCCACTATGCCTTCGGGTTCATGGAAAACTGTTTCTTCATGTTCATTATCTCTTAAGTTTTTGAAATGCAACATAAGGCCGGGATTTAAGTATGCACTTTCATGCATTCTGGATTTCAACCAGTCAGCCTTAAACTTTGTAACTTCAAAGATAGTATCATCAGGTAGAAATGTAATTTCAGTACCTGTATTTCTTGTTTTTCCTATAGTTGGCAAAAGTCCGTTTTTTAATTCTACTGTAGGTATACCCTTTTCATATCTGTCATAATGTATAAATCCGTCTCTTGATATTTTTATATCAAGGAAATTGGACAAAGCATTAACCACTGATGAACCTACACCATGCAATCCACCACTGGTTTTATATGATTCATTATCAAATTTTCCGCCTGCATGCAAGGTGGACAATACAACTCTTTCCGCTGAAATACCTTTTTGATGCATCTCAACCGGTATTCCTCTACCGTCATCCTTCACGGTACATGAGCCGTCCGCATTTAAAGTCACCCATATATTTTTACAAAATCCGGCCAAATGTTCATCAATAGAATTATCCATTATCTCATAAATAAGATGGTTTAACCCCTTTACACCGACTCCACCGATATACATACCCGGTCTTACTCTAACAGCCTCAAGTCCTTCAAGTACTGTAATACTGCCTGCATTATAGTCCTGCATAAAACCTCACTTTTACAAAAATGTAACAGTCCGGCAAAACCAAACTGTTACATTCATACTTTATTTTACATCAATTGGCCGTTTGCCAATATTTTTTCAACAAGTTCTTCATTGTTTTTTGTTGAATTGAATTCTTCGATAATTCTTTCGGCCACTTCATCAGGCTTTGCCAGATCTGTGGACTTTCTGATTATACTAACCACTTCGGCCTCTTCCTTGCTCAATAATAAATCATCTCTTCTTGTAGAGCTCTTTAAAACATCTATAGCAGGGAAGATTCTCTTTTCAGAGAGCTTTCTGTTAAGTACAAGTTCCATATTTCCTGTACCCTTAAACTCCTCAAATACAACATCGTCCATTCTGCTTCCGGTATCTACCAAAGCTGTTGCAAGTATTGTGAGACTTCCGCCCTCTCTTATATTTCTTGCCGTTCCGAAGAAACGCTTAGGCATATGAAGCGCCGCAGGGTCAAGTCCTCCTGAAAGCGTCCTTCCGCTTGGTGCTATTGTAAGATTGTAAGCTCTTGCAAGTCTTGTAATGGAATCCAGCAATATCATTACATCCTTTCCGTGCTCCACAAGTCTTTTTGCTCTCTCAATAACCATCTCGGAAACTCTCTTATGTCTGTCCGGAAGTTCATCAAATGTGGAATATATAACTTCCACGTTTTCTCCTACTATTGCCTCTTTGATATCTGTAACCTCTTCAGGTCTCTCATCTATAAGCAGAATAATAAGATGCATATCCTTTTGATTTGTTGTAATAGACTTTGCTATTTCCTTTAAAAGCGTAGTCTTACCTGCCTTTGGCTGTGAAACTATCATACCTCTTTGTCCTCTGCCTATAGGTGAGAGCAAATCAACTATTCTCATAGCTTTTGATGCGGAATCATCATTTGCCAAATGTATTCTGCTGTTTGGGAAAATAGGTGTCAAATCCTCAAAATTAGGTCTTGTTTCCAAAGTCTCAGGAGGGAAGGAGTTTACAGTATTTATATATAAAAGTGCCGCAAACTTTTCTGAGGCGGTTTTTATTTTTTTAATTCCCGATACCACATCACCTGTCTTCATTCTGAACTTTTTAATCTGTGCAGGAGAAACATACACATCATTATCACCCGGTAAGAAATTTTCACATCTTATAAATCCGAAACCGTCAGGCATTACCTCAAGTATACCCTCCGCAATCTCACCTGAATCCAGATCTCTTATGTCTGTAGGATAATCTCTTGCAAATCCCGCTCCGAAGCGATTATCATAGTATTCATTTCTATATCCCGGTTGATTTTGTAAAGGATATTGATTCGGATACTGGTTAGGATACTGATTTACATATTGATTTGAATTTACATACTGGTTTTGATTATTGTACTGGCCTTGGTAGTAATTAGGCATATTGCCTTGAGCACTTACCTGGCTATACCTTTGTCCGTTTTGATATGTATTATTATATCCGTTATTTCTGCTTTGATTTGAAGTGCTTCTTTGTGCACTGTTATATGTACTTCTGCTTTGACCTGTATAATTACTCTGACCGGAATAGTTTTGTCCGGCATATCCGTCTCTTTGATATGAATTATCTTTTCCGGTCATATCAGGCGAGCCTCCTTCACTGTTTGAAACCTCTTTACTTCGGTTCTCGGAGAACTCCACTAACAACTCTATTATATTTGCCTTATTTAAATTGCTGACTCCTTTAAAGCCCTGTTCTTTTGCAATCTCTTTCAACTGTACCAATGATAAAGTTTGTAACTTTTCTCGCATATATTATCTGTCCTTTTTTATTTTATTAAAATAGTCCTTGATTGATTTTTCAAATCCCATATCTGTAAGATTAAAAAACACCTTATCTTTTATCTCATCAGGCAGGTATTGTTGTTTAACATAATGATTTTCATAGTCATGAGCATATTTATAGCCCACACCTATTCCTATATCTTTTTCCCCCGTAAAATTTGCGTTTCTGATATGCTTTGGCACTTCAAAATCACCGTTTTCCTTCACAAATCTTAATGCTTCATTTATAGCAAGATATGATGAATTTGACTTAGGCGCACAAGCAATATAATTTGCAGCTTGAGCCAAAATTATCCTTGCCTCAGGCATACCGACTCTTTCAATTGCCAAAAAGGCATTGGTCGCAATACTTAAAGCATTCGGATCTGCAAGGCCTACATCCTCGGCCGCACATATTATAATTCTTCTGGCTATAAACTTTATATCTTCACCTGCATAGAGCATTTTTGCCAGATAATACATAACCGCATCGGGATCCGAGCCTCTCATACTTTTTATAAATGCCGATATGGTATCATAATGATTTGTTCCGTCCTTATCATACTTCACTATCTTTTTTTGAATACATTCACTTACGATATTTGTATCAATATGAATCTTTCCGTCTTCTGAAATATCTGTTGTAAGAATTGCAAGTTCTAAAGCATTCAATGCACTTCTTGCATCACCGTCCGCGCTTTTAGAAAGGAATTCTACAGCCTCTTTAGAAATTTCTACTTCATACCTTCCCATCCCTCTTTCTTTGTCTTTAATTGCTCTATCTAAAATGGTCTCTATATCCTGATATGAAAGCGGTTTCAATTCCAAAAGTCTTGATCTTGAAATCAAAGCCTTATTTACCTCAAAGAAAGGATTTTCCGTTGTTGCTCCGATTAAAATTACAGTACCGTCTTCTACAAAAGGCAGCAGGTAGTCTTGTTGAGATTTATTAAATCTATGAATTTCATCGATAAATAAAATAGTTCTTTTCTTATACATTGAAAAGGATATTTTAGCTTCAGATATCGCTTCTTCCATCTCTTTTTTACCGGCCGTAGTGGCATTAATTTGCTTAAAATTTGATTTGGTGGTATTTGCAATGATCTTTGCTATAGTTGTTTTTCCACATCCCGGAGGACCAAAGAATATAATCGAACTCAGTTTATCAGCCTTTATCGCCCTATATAAGAATTTATCTTTACTCAAAATATGTTCCTGCCCTACTATCGAATCTAAAGAATCGGGTCTTAATCTTGAAGCTAACGGGGCATCCTCTTTTTCATTAACTTCTTTCATATAATCAAATAAGTCCATTTTTTCTCCATGTAGGTTGTTACCACTACTTTACCACATTTTTTCCAAATGTCAAATATCGAGTTATTAATTTATAAAGTAATATGATAGAATATAGTATTATATTTAATTTTTTAAGGATAATTTATGGAAAAGAATCGTGAACAGATTTTTTTAAGATGTTGCCTTGGCTATTTTTTCAGCGGCATGGCAACTCTTATCATCGGTGCAACTTTGCCTCATCTTATGAGAGAAATAGGACTTGACTACATAGGTGCAGGCAGTATACTGACTTTCTTTTATATCGGAAATTTTTTCGGAAGTTTCTTATATACCGCACTGTCTGCAAAACTTGGTGATAAATTCAGTATAACACTTATGACCTGTTTGTCATTCCTCAGTTTTGTTATTTTAATAAATACACCTCCCTTGATAATCATTAATATATTGATGCTTATCCTCGGACTTACAAAGGAATCAATTACACTTTTTAATAATTACTATGTAAATAATATGTATGAAAATCCCGCTCCCAAGGGTGCAATACTTAACGCCATGTTCGCAATAGGTGCATTTATATCACCTTTCCTGCTGTCATTTATTCTTTATCTGGGATTTAATTGGCGATATATTTTGGGACTTATAGCAATTATTGCGGCTTTGGTCGTAGCAGGATTTTTTACAACCGATAATGATACTCTTCTTTTTTATAAAAATAATGCCAAAGGCTCGGTTGCAAACGGAACAAATAAAGATACGCAATTTTTTAAAGATAAAAAGTTTTATATAAATACAATACTTTTATTTTTCTACCTGGGATTTGAATACAGCGTAAACGGATGGTTTATCACTTATCTGAAGGATACGGGTATTATGAGCATTTCACTTGCAACCACCCTTGTTTCGATTACCTGGATTGCCATTTTGATTTCAAGACTTTTTATAGCCAAAATAAGTCAAAATATATCTCCGAAAAAAATAATGGTATTTGACTCACTAGGACTTTTGACAGGCTTTATTATGCTTATCTCAACCAAAAATGTTTTTATTATTGTAATATCATTATTTATTTTAGGACTTTTTATGGCACCGGTATTTCCGCTAAGTTATGCCGTTTCAAAGGAGTCATTACACGGTTCCGCTTTTGCAATGACAATTTTTACAGCACTTACAGCGATCGGCGGAATCATAACTCCATATATCTTAGGCGTTATTTCCAATACCTTTAATATGAGTACTGCGGTTTTTATGCTGATTGTAAATGCAATACTGATATTTATATTATCATGCATAAATTATAAATTTGAAAAATAGACATGTAAAAAGGGCATCACATATGTGACGCCCTAAAATTTTATCTTAATAAATCAAGCCTTATTTGCTGAACCGAAAAGCTCTATCTTCTCTCTTACAGTTGCCTTGATAGCCTCGGCACCCGGAGCTAAAAGCTTTCTCGGGTCAAATCCCTTACCTTCAAGGTCCTTACCTGCTTCAATATACTTTCTTGTAGCATCTGCAAATGAAAGCTGACATTCTGTATTAACATTGATTTTTGATACACCAAGGTTAATTGCCTTTTGAATCATCTCTGCAGGAATACCTGTACCGCCGTGAAGAACCAATGGAAGGTTTCCTGTTTTCTCCTGTACCTTTGCCAAAACGTCAAAGTTAAGACCCGGCCAGTTTGCAGGATACTTACCGTGAATATTTCCGATACCTGCTGCAAGGAAATCTACTCCGAGATCTGCAATCATCTTGCACTCATTAGGATCTGCAAACTCACCTGCACCTACAACACCGTCTTCCTCGCCACCGATTGATCCTACCTCGGCCTCAAGTGACATTCCGTTTGCATGTGCCAAAGCTACAAGCTCCTTTGTCTTTTCAATATTCTCTTCGATTGAGAAATGAGAACCGTCAAACATTATTGAAGAAAATCCTGCTTCAATACACTTCTTACATCCCTCATATGAACCGTGGTCAAGGTGAAGTGCTACAGGAACTGTAATTCCCATCTCCTCTATCATTGCCTTTACCATTGCAGCTACTGTCTTATAGCCTGTCATATACTTTCCCGCACCCTCTGAAACTCCAAGGATTACAGGTGAATTCATCTCCTGAGCTACCGACAAAATAGACTTTGTCCACTCTAAGTTGTTGATATTAAAATGTCCTACCGCATAATGTCCGGCTTTTGCCTTATCAAGCATTTCTTTTGCTGATACTAACATATCTACCTCCTGTTGTTGAATAGAATATCTTCTACTTCTTTTTGCATATCTGCACTGTCACATTCTCTTGTATGTCGAATCTTTGCATCTTTTATCTCCAATATTGCCTTCGGAATTTCAGGTGCTCCAATCTCATGCAATTTGTCAATGACTTCAAAATCTCCCATATCCTGCTTTTGTCCAAAGATTGCTTCAAGTACACTGTCAGCAAACTTATATGGACTTGCTGTGGATGCTATGACCGTCTTTGTCATATCCTTTGTGGCATTTTTATAATCCTCATATACTGAGAATGCCACTCCGGTATGTGTATCTATAATATAACCTGTACTGTCATACAGAGATTTTATACCTTCAAAATTTTTCCCTTCATCAGCAAATCCGGCGATGAAGTCTTTCATAAAATCCTTCATAGCTTCGGTAACTTCATATTTACCGCCTGATGATAAATCTTTCATAAGCTTTGAAACATACTCTCCGTCACTTCCACAGCTTAAATAAATCAATCTTTCAAGATTGCTTGAAATAAGTATGTCCATAGACGGTGAAGATGTTAAAACAAACTTACGATTTCTATCATAAACCCCATTCTCAAAGAAATCAAATAAAACTTTATTTTCATTTGAAGCACATATGAGTTTATCCACAGGTAATCCCATCTGTTTTCCAATATATGCCGCAAGTATATTTCCGAAGTTTCCTGTAGGAACACATACATTTATCTTTTCGCCTGCAGCTATATCGCCACTTTCCAGCAGCTTAACGTAAGCATATACATAGTAAGCTATCTGTGGTACCAGACGTCCTATATTTATGGAGTTTGCACTGGAAAGCTGTATTCCGTTTTCTGAAAGTTTTTTTGCAAACTCTTTATCGGAAAATATCTTTTTTACTCCGCTTTGTGCATCGTCAAAATTTCCGTGTATTGCTACTACATCCGTATTGTTACCCTTTTGTGTCACCATTTGCAATCTCTGTACATTGCTGACACCGTCCTTAGGATAGAATACTATAATGCCTGTACCCTCAACATCACAAAATCCCGACATTGCAGCCTTACCGGTATCACCGCTTGTAGCTGTAAGAATAACTATTTTATTCTTTATACCGTTTTTCTTGGCGGCTGTTGTGAGCAGATGAGGCAATATTGAAAGAGCCATATCCTTAAATGCTATAGTATCACCGTGGAAAAGTTCCAGAAAATACGCCCCTCCCGCCTTTACAAGCGGTGCAATCTCTTCAGTATCAAACTTTTCATCGTATGCTTTTTCTATACAATCCGTCAATTCTTCTTTTGTATAATCACTCAAAAGAAGCTTCATTACCTCATAGGCAACTTCCTGATATCTTTTCCCCTTTAAATCTTCCAAAGAAAAATCGAACTTCGGAAATTTTTCAGGCATAAACAGTCCGCCGTCATCCGCCAATCCTTTAAGAATAGCTTCTGACGCATTTACTCCGGTCTCTTTGCCTCTGGTACTTTTATACTTTATGAATTCCATTCTAAACTCCTATTTCTAGATTGTCTAAACTATAACATATATATTAAAAATAATAAAGTTTATTTTCTGCTTTCTATTCTCGACCTTCCGATTATTCTTGTACCCAGGTCTATATCCTTACAATACTCAATCTTTTCAGAATAATTATTATTGAAATCTATCTGGTTTATACCACGGTTTTTTACACTTGCGGAAGTCATATTGTAGTCAGCCGCAACTTTGGATATATAGAGAAAATATCCCACTATACTTCCCACCAAGGTAAACCAAAAAATATTGCTCTGTAAATTATTTGTAAAATAAAGTATTGCCATGATTATTGCAAATATCGGTAAAACATACATAAGTCCGGACAGATAAAGTTTTCCCATATCCAGAGGTAATTTACCCACTACCTTTCCGGTCTGTCCGTTTACACTGAAGAAAAAGTGCTTATTACTGTCTTTATCATTATATGATATTGCCCAAACCGGCAACATGGCATATTTAAAGCTTCCCTGACCTATGGTGAAATCATTATTTACCACATTTACACTTTCTCCCGTCATAGAATCTCTTACAACCTTTGTAGAGTATCTATATACATCATCTTCTATCGATGACATAAGGGCTTCTTTTTCTATATCCTTTTTTTCCGCTACAAATCCGCTTAAATATGAAGAATCAAAATCTATCGCACCGTTAAAATCAAAAGGATATACAGACTCTACAAGAACTTTGTTTGACTTGGCAAGAGCAAGCTTCGGGAGATTTTTAATATCCACATCTCCTTTTCTGATAATCCTGAAATGCTTTTCATAAGTCACTCTGTAATTTCCTTCAGTTCTTGAATATGTCCTGCTTCCCTCTCTGTCAAGATCTACAAGTACATTTGTGTCATACAGCCAGTATGGGAAATATACTCCGTTTATTTCTTCGATTTCTTTCTTGTCATTGAAAAAACTCTTCGGCACAAATTTCTTTGTCTTCATCCAGTTTTCAAAAGATTCAAGAGCTCTTGTTCTGTCCACCTTAAAAGGTATAACTTTTGTAGGCATCTGTGATTTCTCAAGTTTTCCGAACATCACTATAGGATTTTTACAATAATAGCATGTGGTTGCTACGGTAGTCTCATCCGTTACAATATTTGCGCCGCAACTTGGACAGTGATATTCAAGATACTCACCATTGTCTCCGTCTTCCACCACATCTTCATCTTGAGACAAAAGGCTTAAGTTTTTTACCTCTTCCTCCGTATAAACCGTATTACAATATTCACAATTAAACTTCCCAAGTGTTGCAGAATACTTTACCGGACCGCCACAATTTTTACATTTATAAATTACTGTTGCCATGCTTCCTCCAAGTCTTACCATGCGGTTTAATTTTTAATACAGACAATGCCAAAAATACAATTGACAATACCGAATCCAAAAACATATTTATGTAAAACCAATTATTATACCAAAAAAGGCTTACCAATATATCCGAACTGTCTTCTCCCATAATCTTCGATAACAAAAAATCTATGCTGACTAAAGGATTAAACAACAAAACAAACTTACTGAATCTGATAAAAACAATTCCGAAAAATCCGCTTTCATCCGTTACAAATGAATTTGCAGATAAAAAATATAATATCAATGTTCCTATAAACAGCCCTAAAACTCCCGAATACAGGAGAGCTGTTGCAACACTTGTCCTCATAGATATGCTTGAGCAAAATATCCCCATTGAAATAATAAGTACTACAAACACAACAAAGTTTATAACAAGTTTTATAATATCGGGAACAGTTATTCCGCCATATAAAAATAAAATTGCCATAATTGGTAATTGTGATATCAGTATAAGCATAATCGAGGAAAATAAACTCAAAAACTTACCGAAGACTATATTTTCTGCGGTCATCTTTGTAGTCAGTAATATTTCAAGTGTTCCTCTTTGTCTCTCATCACTTATTGCACCTGATATAAAACTTGGTGCCACAAATATAAGTAAAAGCGCAGGAACAAATATAACTATTCTGAATATTTGTAAAAAAGAAGTATAGTCTATAAATGACGTTTTCCTTGCAAAGTCTACAACATCATTCATCTCTATCAGAGTAACTGCCGCCACAATAAAGTTAAATACAAGAATAGCAATTGAGAGTTTCATACTTCTTGTACTTACTCTGTGTTCCCTTTCATAAATCGGATTAATATTCATTGCTAAAAATCACGCTTTCATTTGAATGGTTTGTAACCTTAATAAAATATGATTCCAGACTTCCCGGTTCTCTTATAAATTCACTTACTAAAACATTGTTTCTTATAAGTTCCGACAATAATCCGGCTTCATCTATCTTTTTACCCTCAAAGTATACCATAAAATAGCTGTTATCTACAGATAAAAATCTGACATTTTTATTATTTTTTAATATTTCAAGTGCTAAATTTTCATTATTTAATACCTTTATTTTTATAGGGTTTGCCCCCTCAACTTTTGCCATTATTTCTTCAACACTTCCGGATATTATCATCTTTCCGCCTTCTATAATTCCTATGTCCGTACAGATTTCTGAAATCTCCGATAAAATATGTGAGCTTAAAATCACCATTTTACCTGCGGCGTTTAACTCCTGTAAAAGTTCCTTAAGCTCGTATCTGGCTCTCGGATCAAGTCCGCTTGCAGGCTCATCCATAATGATAAGTGCTGGATCATGTATTAATGCTCTTGCTACACAAAGTTTTTGTTGCATTCCTCTTGAAAGCTCGTTCAAATAAAACTCTCTCTTATCAGTCATACCGACCTGCTCCAAAAGAATTTCCGACTTCTTTCTTGCAAGATACCCGGTCAAACCGTATGTAGAAGCAAAAAACATCATATATTCAAATACCGTCATATCATCATAAATTCCAAGCACATCCGGAACGTAACCTACCGTTTCCTTTGAATTTTTCCGATCGTCACATAGATTTATATCATCAAAAAATATACTCCCTTTATCAGGATATATAATTCCCGAAATAATCTTTATAGCGGTTGTCTTACCTGCACCGTTTGGACCGACAAGTCCGTAAAGTGCTCCATCCGGTATTCTTAGGCAAAGATTTGATAATGCCGGATGTCTTCCATATGATTTACTTATATTTTTTATTTCTAACATCTATTTTTCCACACCTAAAACACTTACCATCGGCAAAGCGGTTTCCAAATTCCCGTTTTCTATATTTGAATATCTTACTCTGATAGTATTTGTATCCGACAGATATGTCAATAACTCCAATATAGAGAAATTGTTCTTTGAAATATAATCAAAGTTTCCGGTTTTAAAGTTATACAAAGCAATATTTCCCTTAAAGACCTTCACACTGTCACTGTATCTTGTATCTGAAAATATATCTGATATCTGCTCAAATTTTACTTGTGCGATATTTATATTTTCGCCCAAGAAATACTCAAGTACCGTAGCTTCATTGCTCTTTAGTGCATTGTTTATGTAAGAATAATCTCCGCTAAGCACTATAGGCATCTTTAAAAGCGACTGTCTGTAAATTTTTCCGTCTTCAATAGAATTTACAGGTATAACAGATGTAAGTAATGTCAGTCCGCTACCCTCCATGGTATTATTAAAAAATATAGGATTTGAGAGCGCCGTATCCGAAAATGCGATAATTCTTGCATCTGCAGTATATCCGTTGGAATTTTCTCCAAGATAAAATGAAAGGAAATTTGAGACATTTAAAAGCTGCATATATTTCTCGGTGTCCATACCGTTCACACTGCCGTTTTGATTTATCGTAGTTTCTCCAACCATTCCTGTAATAATTCTTGAAGTAATATCAAAGTCTGTCAAAGGTATATTTATAAACTGACAATTATCTATCTGCTTTGTCTCTCCCTTATCAAAATCTCCAAGCAGCGCAATTTTTCCATACAGAATAAGGGTGGCATTTTTTACCTTATAATCATAATTATTTGTAATTTCAACACTTAAACTTCCGTCAAAGAAATTTATTTCACCTGTAAATCCCTCATTGTTCAAATTCTCTATTGTTTTATCCAGCTTCCAGATATTTGAAGCAAATGCACCTACATGATTTAGAGAAATATTTTTTGTGTACTCCTCATTATCAATATTTACAGATGTAGACTTATTTAAAACTCTTCTGTCGTCCACATCCGACCTGTCTCTTATTACCGGTATAACAGAGTAATTTGAATCTATAACCACATTGTAAGGCTTATTATAAGGGTTTCTAAGATTTACATATGTGGATTCCGATACATCCAGATCTCCGGCTTCATAAACCGTAACGTAGTTGTAGAATGTTGTGGTAAACCTTGTTCTTCCGTTATATATAATAATTACCGCAAGTAATAATAAGGACATAAGCACTACTATCTTCCTGTAATATATTGCAAGTCCATAGTCTTTTAAATATATAAAAGAAATAGGTCCTATTAAAAGTACATAAGCAATAAATATCAAGGTATAGACAGTCATAGGCGGCAACTTATTGGTTTCCGACGAATTTAATATAGGCTCAATATTTTGGAATGTATCATCTGAAACTTCACTTTGCTTTGAAAAAGTCTCTATCCTCTCATCTCCCAGAACGGTCGAAATAATATATCTTGCAAACTGAGTATTTTCTGCCGCAAAAACATTTAAATCACAAAAGTCAAAACCTGCAACCGCTATCAATCCTTTTTGTTTATTTACAGAAGTTATAAGAGGAAAATCTCCGTCTGAGAGAAGGACATTTCCTCCATGCATATTTATTGATGTAGTGTAGAGGTCGATACTTTTACTTTCATTGTTAAATGTAAAGTTCAAAGTTTTCATCTGCGGAGAATCATATATGTCCTCCAAAAGCTCAGGAGCATATCTTCCAATCGTATCATCAGCTCTTTGACCTGTACCCATTACAAGGACTCCTCCCTGTTTTACCCAATTCATCAATGCTCTGGACTGTTCCGTTGACAAATCTCTTATTCTAAAGTTACTTATTATAATCATATCCAGCTGTTCAAGCCCTGAACTTGACTTCGGAAATGATCCTGCAGCCAAATTTACCGTATTCAAATTTAAAAGGCCGAAATTTATTGCCACATCGTCAAAGTAATCCAGCTTATTTTGACTGTCACTAAGTAAGCCAACCATTATTTTTGAACGGTTGGCTTCCATATTCAAAGATACTTCTTTTTCTATTATTGTTTTTTTATTTTCATCTTTCAGTACAACTACAATTTTATTCACTTCATTGCTGATTCTTATGTAATAATCAGCCAAATAACTCTTCTTTTGCTCAAGATTTACATTGTACTCATAAGCATATTTTTTATTATCCGCCTCATTAAATTCAATAGATACTTTTCCGGTAAAATTATCATTTGTGAAATTTTTATAATATACATGAATAGGGAGGTATCTCCCTCCCTTTGCTATATTCCCGTAACCGTAGCTTATATCTATAGTTATTTCCTTATTTTGTTCAGTTGCAGATAATGTGTTTATAGGAAATTGTACTGCAGACAGTAAAAATAATACCAATGATAATAAAAGTATTTTATTCAGTCCTCTTAAAATTTTCCCTTTCAACATCTAACTCCTTTGGTAATGTTACGCTGAATATTGTTCCGCTCAAATCACTGCTTACATCAATAATTCCATGGTGAAGCTCTGTGATATTTTTTGCTATGGCAAGTCCAAGTCCGGTTCCTCCCGTATTAGAATTTCTGGCCTGATCCACTCTGTAGAATTTGCCGAAAATAAGAGGTAACTCGTTTGCCGGAATAACTTTACCATAGTTGATTACCGCAATCTTTACTATTTTCTTTTCAACAGAAATTTTTATATCTATTCTTTTTCCGTCAGCACCGTATTTGATGGCATTATTAATAAGATTATCAAACAATCTTGCCAATAAAGTACCGTCTCCGTCTATTACACATGAATCCTCATTTGTATTTACACTGCAAGTAATACCTTTATTTTCAAAATTAGGGTAAAACTCCTCCATAAGCTGACATAAAAGCTTTATAATATCTATTTTATCTATTTTCAATACAAGTTTTGATGAATTTGTCTTTGTGAAGCTGAAAAGACTCTCAATAAGATCCTGCAGCTTCTTTGACTTTTCATAAACTATTTTCAAATACTCTTTTTTGGTCTCCTCAGACAAATCTCTTTTATTTATCAAATCAAGATATCCGAGTATTGATGTCAACGGAGTTCTAAGATCGTGAGCAATATTTGTAATCATCTCATTTTTTGACTTTTCATTATGTCTCTCACTCTCCATCAAAACTCTGATCTCCTCAGCCATCTTATTAATGCTTGCGGCTATCTCTGAAAACTCGTTATCGCCTTTTACATCAATATTTGTATTCAAATCTCCGGCCGAAATCTTCTTTATTGCCAGAAGTATGTCATCTATATACTCAAATGACTTTCTTTGCAAAATCCAAAACGAAAGTGCAAATACTCCTATGCCGAATACAAGTAAAATCAGAATAACAACCAGGTCGCTTCCGTTACCCCTTATCAAAAGAGTATCATTTTCACGATTTATTATATGCAATCCTGAGAACATCGAAATATTGCTGAGCAAAAGAGTTTCTACCAAAATAGAAATCACCAGACTGAATAGTATGTTAATTATTACTTTAGTCTGAAATTTCTTTTCCAAATCATCTCTCAATTTTATATCCAACACCCCATACAGTAGTTATAATCTTGTTTTCTCTTTCATCTTCATTCATTTTTCCGCGAAGTCTTCTTATATGAACCATTACTGTGTTATTGGCCTCATATACCTTTTCATTCCATACTTTTTCAAAGATTTCATCTGTTGAGAATACTCTTCCGGCATTACTTGCAAGCAAATATAAGATATCGAACTCTATAGGTGTAAGTTTAACTTCTTTTCCCTCTATGACTACCTTATGATTATCTTTGTTTATAGACATTCCCTTAAGTCTTATCTCATTAGGATCGTCCTTTTCCAAAACTGTACTGTTCGGATTAAGCTGAGTATATCTGCGAAGCTGTGATTTAACTCTTGCCGTCAGCTCTAAAGTATTAAAAGGCTTTGTAACATAGTCATCAGCACCTGTTCCAAGTCCAAGTATCTTATCAAGATCCGCACTCTTTGCACTTAGAAGTATTATAGGGAAATTATGTGTTTCTCTTATCCTCTTACACATCTCCAGTCCGTCCATACCGGGCATCATTATGTCAAGTATTGCAAGATGTATATCTTCGTTCTCTATTATCTTCAATCCGTCTTCCGCACTGTTTGCTTTAAAAACTTTATATCCGTCACTGACCAGATAAATTTCAACAAGGTCAGCAATCTCCTTTTCATCATCTACTACTAAAATATTTGTATCCGCCATTATATTCTCCTTTTATTCACTGCTTGTTTCACTTTCACCTTCAATTGCAGCTTCAGTTATATTCTCTTCAGGTTGTGTATCTTCATGTGATTCTTCATGTGACTCATGTTCCTGTGTCTCATCAGGATGCTCACCCTCATTATTTTCATGATGCTCCTCACCTTCACTCTTATGAGGACTTATTCCTATGGCACCGTCCAAATTGGAATCCAGAGTTATATCGGTATTCTCTTTATCGGCTCCCATACCTGTATCCTTGATAATTCTATTGCTTATCTTGTTCAGCATTTCACTCGGGGTATAGCTGTATCCCGGTATCTTACCGTAAAGCATCTCATGAAGAGCTATAACATTTGATTTCAATGTTATCGGAATAACATAATCTCTCTTATGCATTTTCTTTGTATCTTTATCAAAAGGGAATCCTGTTGTTTCACTCAAATGATATTTTGATATATCCTTTGCAAAAGGTATAAGATTATCTATTCCTACATTAGTAGAGGTCTGAGGCAGAACAGCCACCAAAATACTGTACAAAGTAGAGAAATTCGCGTTCTTAGCCTTATCAAAAGCAAGGCTTACAACCTTTCTCTGTCTCTCCGTTCTGTTAAAATCGGTATCCATAAGTCGCAGCCTCGCATATGCTACAGCCTGGACTCCGTCAAGGTGATTCATTCCCGCATGCTCAAGCTCATATGATCCCACGCCTGTAGCCTCTACAGTCTTTGCAATAAATGAATTCATATATTTAAACTCTGCATCCGTTATTTCAAGGTCTACTCCACCGAGTATATTTATGGCGTCAATTACCGCCTTCCAGTTCACCGTTATATAATCCTTTATATCAAGGTCAAGATTTCTGTTTAGAGTCTCCAGCGCCTGCTCAGGTCCGCCTTCTACATAGGCCTGATTGAACTTATGGAATTTTCCGTCCTCATCTATCATTGAATACATATCTCTATAGATTGATATAAGCTGTATATCTCCGCTTTCTCTGTCTACATTGACAATCATATTCACATCACTTAATGCACCCTTTTCCACATTTCCGTCTCTTGAGTCCACACCGAAAACTGCCACGGTATAGTAACCCTTTTGATTTTTAACATAGTGGAATGCAAAATAAGTTCCTCCTCCGACTATTGTAAACAGTAATACCAAAAGGAAAAGCCTTGTCAAAAAACCTCTTTTCTTTTTAGGTTTTTTAACTTTTTCTTTTTCGACTTTTTTCACAGTCCTTGGATTCACATTTTTCGTAACTTTTTTAGTTTTAACGATCTTTTTGGTAACAGGCTTTGTAACCTTCTTTTTAACCACCTTTTTAGGTGTCTCTTCTCTTTGAACGGTCTGAGTTCTGTATACATCATCCCTTCTTACTACAGCTTTTTGACTGCTTTTTGGCAAAGGAATTTTTATTCCGCCGGTTTCCTCATCATCGTTAGTATTACTTTTTATATTTCTTCCGTTCTTTATCTTTGAAGATTTCTTTGAACCTATGATATTTATCTTATCCGGTTTCTTTTCCACTTTTCTTATATTCTGTCCGATTTCTTCAAGTTTCTTATTGTTTTCACTTAATGTTTTAAGCAGTTTTTTATTTTCTTCTTTAAGTTTTTCTTCTTCTCTAATTTTTTTAAGCTTAGCTAAATCTTTTAAGTATTTTTCAAGATCTTCACTGTCAGCTTCACTAAGTTCTCTGTAAAAATCATCATCTCTCATTTTGGAGTAATGCTCCTTTCAAGAAGTACTTCTATATATTCTATCATAGATGAAAACAATATACACTAAGAAAAATAGAATAATAAGTGATATTTCTATAAAAAAGGCGGGCAAAAGCCCACCTTAAAGTATTAAACGCTATCTCTTAATATTTTATTTAGAAAGTGATACTCCTTTTGATTCCGTATCATCTGATGCCATCTCTCTTGCAAGCTTTGCAGCCTCATCTACATAGGAAGATGTTGCTTCTTTAGCCTTTTTCGCATCTTCAAGGCTGTGCCCGCATTTAGTGCAAAAACTTGAAGTTTCAGGACACTCATTGCCGCAACTGTCACATACAACAGTATTTAATTTAACCTCATCCTTTGTTTCATTCACAACTTCCGTATCCTGTGTATTTTCAGGAGTTTTATCCGCTACTACAGCTTCCTTAACATCATCCTTTTTAATACTTACCGTATTGCTTGTTGTATTAACGGGTGCATCTGCAACCTTTACATCATTCTTATTCTTCTTGGATTTATTAAACAAAATCAGAAGAAGTATAGCTATTATCAAAATAAATACAAATGCAACAGCTGCAAAGATAATATATATAGTAAAGTTTGTACGAACGCTCACAAAGAATGGAGAACTGTAATTTGACATCATAACATTCTCACCCTTTACAATGAAGTTATTGCCCTTAAACTTTGCTTCTGCGTTTTCAAAACTTCCTGCCAAGTATAAATCCTTATCTACAGGCTTACCGGCATTTTTAACTATGTATTCATATGAATCAACATTTCCGGATGTGAAAATCTCAGGATTAAAGTCATCCATAAATGAAATTCTCTGCTTTGTTACAAAAAGGCCCTTCTTATCTACGTCCAAGCTGCTGATTGATCCGGTATATCCTGTAGTTTCTTCCCACATCTTGGCATCTTCTTCAATAGTACCGGAAGAAGATATCTTAACTTCAAGATCCTTACCGTTTAAAGACACTTTATCAAGCTTTATCTTGCTGTCAGAAAGAACATTCTTAAGTTTTTCCTCAAGAGACTTTGCATCATCCTCGTTGAAAGACTCACTGAAAACCACGGTAATATCTCTTTTTATCTTACCTGTAGGAGTAATCTCAACGATATGCTTGTATTTGCTTACATTTGGCAAAATATTCACATCCAGCTTTATATCAAAAGTTGAACTGTAACCGCTGTAAAGCAAAGTATTTGCGTCACCGCTTATTGCAGAACGTAAAACTGTAGATGAGTATCCTGTACCGTCTGTTATAGTTCCTTCATAATTATTCTCAGGATTTACATAATAATCAAAGCTTACGGCATTATTGTAATTACTGATATAGTCTTCCAAATTTATATACTCATTAAGAGTATAATTTTTAGAAAACAAATGTCTTTTATCTACAGCATCCGATGTATCGGATGTGGCTTCAGTGCTCTCCTCGGTACTTTCTTTACTCTCAGACTCCACCTGAGTCTCCTCTGAGACTTGAGTATCCTTTGCAACTGAACCGGTCGTACTGTCAAGACTTTTTCCGGTAAACTTTTCAGTCATCTTTTTACAGTCATCTGCACTTAAAGCCTTACCCTCAACAGTGAAAATATGTGAATTATTTGCTTCCGACCATGTTCCTGTTCCGACTTCACCCGATCTTTCAGCCATAAATTTATCTATATCATCTTTAGCCTGATCATAGCTGGTATTCGGAATATCTATAGCAATACTTCTGTCAATACTTCCGTCTTTGTTTATAACTGTATTGAACTCGATACCGTTAATAGGCAAATACTTTGTAGTATTTACATCTATTATGCTCATATTGGCATCTTTTTCATATTCCTCACCTGATATACTAAGGCTGACCTGACTTGTAGAGAATATATAAATCTCATATGAAGATGTAATATATTCATTATTCATCATTCCGTCACGCATCCATTTTAGAAGGTCTTCAGTGCCGAAATTTTCCTGAAATGCAACTCCCTTTGCAAATGCGGTATTTGATCTTAAAAGTGTTACCTTCGGTTCTATGTCGCTTCCGACAGCTTTTAATATATTTCCAACCTTTTTCTCATAGTCATCTTTTGATGAGAAATTTATAGTAAATACAGCAACAATATTTGAATCATCCTGTGTAACGGAAGTGATTTCAATATCTTCAGGACAAAGCGCCTTCAATGTTGCCGCTACGGTTGCAAAATCTTTTTGAACATATGATGTATAGTCCGAATTTGATATTGTATATGTCATAACTCTGCTTCCGGCAAAGGAATCATCAAAATTCATATCTGTTTTAACAACACCGCCACATGCTGTAAGAAGCAAAAATGCCAATATACATATAAGATATTTTAATTTATTTTTCATAATACTCCCTAAATTTTTGCTTGATTTTATCTTCCGAAATAACTGTCAATACCGTCAGCAAGTCCCTTTGACAGTTTTTTCAGTTCATCTTTTCCGTGATCCGATGTTTTATCTCCCAATTCAATATCAATCGACGGAACAGTTGAATAAGATGTCTGTGTAAGATCCATCTCCATTCTTCCCTTACTGAAAATCTTTGTTCCGTTTGAAGACAATCCGTTTATCAAAGACTTACCGAGGGCTTCATGCTTTTTCCAGTTTGAAGCTACAGGTTCCATACTTCTGTATGAGTCCACTTCAGGAACACCCATATAAAACGCCCCTTTATCTGCATTTGTGGAATCCCAATGCAATGCTATATGCGCAGAGGCAACATTATTTGCTATTACCGTTCTTGCAATATTGTCAAGCTGAACATCACTGCCGTCACGAATCATCAACACATTATATCCTCTGGATAAAAGCTCGTCTTTCAGTATCTTTGCCATCTCAAATGTTACGGTACTTTCAGGTGTGCCGTCTGCGAATGTCATACCCTCGGAAACGGCAATAGCTGTGGTGGCTCCGGCTTTTGTGGTACCGCTTGTTACCTTTGGGGTTCCGTCAGGATGACATTGTGTTTTTTGTGAAGAGCCTCCCTTTGTACCATGTCCGGCATTTACGGCTATAGTGATGCCGTTACCGTTTTCACTCGGCTTATAGAGCACGCTTTTACCTGAATTTATTTTTGAAAATGATGCATACTGCCAACTTGGATCAAGTCCTATTTCTCCAGCTTCTTTTACCTCAGACTTTTGTGCTTTAGTTTCAGCTTGAGCTTCCTTGACTGTTGTAGTTTCTTCTACAGCGGAGGTCTCCGACACGGTAGTATTTGAGGCAGCTGTCGAAGTAACTTCAGTACTGCTCTCAGGCTCTTTAGAGCTCTGTGCAGTTGTTGAATCCTTGTTGCTCCTTGTCACCTTTCTTACGACATCTGTCTGCACTACCTTTCCGTCCGCACTGCTTTCCACACTTACAGCGGATGAAGTTTCAACCGTATTCTTAGTACTTGAATTATTACCGCCACACGCCGTCAAAACTCCTGCTATAAGCATAGCCTGACAAATAAACTTTAATCTCATAATAAACCTTTTATCTTTGCAAATGTTTTAATAAGTTCTACACTTCCTTCAAGTCCGAGTGTTGAACTGTTTACAGTCAAATCATAACTTCTTGAGTCTGCCCATCTCTTACTTGAGTAATAGTTATAATAGCTTGACCTCTTCTTGTCTGTCTTTACCATAATATCCTTTGCTTTATTGGCTTCAATATTGTTGGTTTCCATAATTCTCTTAATCTTGTCCTCATCATTTCCTGTAATAAATACTGAAAATGCATTCGGATCGTCAGCCAAAGCATAATCTGCGCATCTTCCGACTATAATGCATGACTCCTCGGATGCAAGCTTTTTAATAGTGTCAAACTGTGCCAAAAAAATCTTATGATTTATAGGCATATCCATATAGGATGAAGATGTATATCCTAAAGAATAAGTATCCATCACAAGAGAGTATAAAAATGAACTTGTCGGCTTCTCATCATGAGTCTCAAACAACTCTGCAGCCAGTCCGCTCTCTTTAGCAGCCCTGTTGAGTATTTCTTTATCATAGCATTTTATACCCAATTGCTCAGCCAGCATCTGACCGATCCTTCTTCCACCGCTTCCGCACTGTCTACCTATGGTAATAACCAATCTATTGTCCATACCTACCTCCTAAATAATCAATTTCCGTCTACATATTTTTCACAATACTAAAAATGTAAACACAGATAATTTATATGTATTATTATATAACAAAAAAAGCAGAATGTATATATATCTGTCTTTCAATTGTCACTTTTTAGCTAATGTTTATGCTGTTTTATATTTAATTCTTTCTAAATTTTCTTAATATTTCATTAAAGTAATCCGGAACAGGCGCTTCAAATTCCATATATTCATTTGTTCGAGGATGTATAAAACCAAGTACCATTGCATGAAGGCATTGTCCCTCCAGCTTCATATTTTCTTTTTTTCCGGAATACACTTCATCACCAAGCAGAGGATGATGTATATATGACATATGTACTCTTATCTGATGAGTTCTTCCGGTTTCAAGTACACATTCAATATATGTATAGTTATTCAATCTTTCAAGGACTTTATAATGAGTCACCGCTCTCTTTCCGTCTTTGTCCACAGCCATCTTCATCCTGTCATTTTTCGATCTGGCTATCGGAGCGTCCACAGTCCCCTCATCATCTTTAATATTGCCTGTAACTATAGCAACATATTTTCTGGTAATACTGTGTTCGGCCAATTGTTTTGCAATATGCTGATGTGCATTATCATTTTTACATGCAATTATTATACCTGTGGTATCCATATCTATCCTATGCACTATTCCGGGTCTTAGCACTCCGTTTATTCCTGAGAGATTATCCTTGCAATGATATAAAAGAGCATTTACCAAAGTTCCACTGTAATGCCCTGCAGCCGGATGTACAACCATACCCTTCGGCTTATTTATAAGTATTACATCGTCATCTTCATATACTATATCAAGCGGTATATTTTCAGGGAGAATTTCAAGCGGCTCGGGCTTGGGTATGGCAAGATCTACAATATCACCGTCTCTAAGCCTGTAATTTGCCTTTACGGCTTTTTTGTTTACACAAGCCTTACCCTTCTTGATTAAATCCTGAATATACGATCTTGAAAAACTCTCAAGATTCATCGCAAGAAATACATCTATTCTTCTGTTAATATCAGATTCTTCCACTTTTATTTCAAAGTTATCCATTTATCTCCAAACTAAAATTATTTTTTATAAAATTCCAATTCGTTTTCTTTATATACAAATACGAGGCAAAGAAAAAGTACAAATGTACCCACTGTTACGCAGATATCCGCAAAATTAAATATAGGGAAATTAATAGGTTTAAAATAAATAAAGTCGACCACATAACTTCTTATTATTCTGTCAATAAAATTACCGATTGCACCTGCAAAAATCAAGTCTCCACAAAACAGCAAAGGATAATAACGCTTATCTGAAGGCAACTTAAAAAGCAGATAGATTATACCCAGTAAAACCGCTACGGTAATTATATAAAAGAAAATATGCATTCCCTGCAATATACCGAAAGCCGCACCGGAGTTTTCCGAATACCAGAAATACAATACATTATCTATAAGAGGATAAGCAGGAGCATCTTTTAATTTCATCATAACTTCATATTTACTCCACTGGTCAACTCCCACCAATATTGCAACCATAATAAAAAATGATGCAAACTTATAAACTATATTTCTTTGCATATGCTCTTCAACGCCTCCACCATATCTTCTTTATTAACACTTCTGTCTATATATGCATCTCCTATTTTATTTAATAGAATAAACTTTATTTGTCCGGCTTCCATCTTTTTATCATTAAATGTAGCTTCAAAAACTTTATCTACATCTATATCCGTTCCGGTTTCAAGCGAATAAATTTCCATCAAATCACTAAGAAACTTTCTGTCATCTACACCGAGTTTATTCTTTTTTATACAGATATCAAAAGCAGCAAGCATTCCAAGCCCCACACATGCTCCATGTGAAAGGCTGAAGTTCTTTTCTTTTTCAATAGCGTGACCCAAAGTATGTCCGAAGTTTAATATAGCTCTTTGACCTTTTTCATAAGGGTCGTTTTCCACAACCTCTTTTTTAATCTTCTGACTTGTAAGTACCATATCGGCCAAGGCTTTTATATCACCCGACAATATTTTTTTATGATTTTCAAAAAGACTGTAATAATAATCTTTGTCAAATATCAAACCATGTTTTATAACTTCGCCCATACCTGAAGAAAATTCCGCTTCAGGCAAAGTATTTAAAGTATTTATATTTACGTATACAAGCTTCGGCATATAAAACGCTCCAACCATGTTTTTGAAATGCTTGAAGTCAACTCCGGTTTTACCTCCGATACTTGAATCCACCTGCGAAACTAAAGTTGTCGGAATTTGCACAAAATCAATTCCTCTAAGGTATGTGGCTGCAGCAAATCCGCAGATATCACCTACCACACCTCCACCCAGAGCAAGTAAGATATCTTTTCTGTCAAACTTATTAAAAATCAAAGTATCATATATTCCTGAAACAGTTTCAAGATGTTTATTCTGTTCTCCGGCTTCGAATATATGCGTAAATACTTTTAGTCCGTCAAGTTCTTCTTTTACCTTATCAAGATATATTTCAGCCACATTTGAGTCTGTGACAATACAAATTTTTCTGTTTTCTATATCAAATTTACTTAATTCATTTTTTAAGTCAGAAAAGTCATCATAAATAACAATGTCATAACATGGCTTATTTTCAAATTTAACTTCTAATCTGTTTAAATACATTTGTTAATCCTTATTTAAAAATTTCCGTTTCCGCAAACAGTCTGCCTTTTTTGGATAAAGCACTTATGCCCAAAAATTTTGCTCTACCAAGCCCTCGTACCGTTATAATATCCCCTGATTTTATTTTTGATGAATGTGAAAAACATTGTCTTGAATTTATAAACACCTTACCGGCATCAATATACAAATTAACCTTACTTCGTGAAATATTGTATATCGAACCTATTATTGAGTCCAATCTCTCGGAAGGAATATTTATCTTTTTATATTCCACTCTGTTTACCGCCTTCAATTCATCCGCACTTTCTCTCTCCAATACGACTTTTGTGCGTTTAACCGTAGTAAGCTCGCTTATTATAGTTTCCGACATACTCTTAAACGTAATTATATGTGCTGTATTGTCTACTATACATATATCACCCACCATATGCCTTTCAATGCCCAGATTCATCAATGCACCCAAAAAGTCACGATGAGTAAGATCGTCTGCAAACTTTTTATTAACAGGAGAAATCTTAATATATTCCAGCATATCAAATTCAGGAATATTATCACAATAAAAGCAGACAATTTTTCTTTCCGCTTCAGAATAACCGCCAAACATAACATATCTTATATTCGGGAGATCCTTCTGAATTGTTTCAAAAATTGTCTGCTCATTTAAATTCAAGAACATGGAATACATAACAATGTTCTTAAAATATGCGTTTCTTGCTAAATCTAAAAACTTATTTCTTAGAAATAGTTCTTCTTTTTCCAAAATTATAACCTCATACCATATCCTGAAGCGTCTGCACTGCTGCGTTCTATACTTCCTGAGCCACCAAGTAAATCGACAAACTCACCTGACAAGCTTATATTTGAAGGTGTAACGATAAAAATACTGTCAGAGATGCTCTGAAGATTTCCTTCCATATCGTAAGCAGCACCGCAAATAAAATCTACTATTCTCTGTGCAACAGCAATTCTTACATCTTCAAGGTTAAGAACAACCGTCTTACCTTCTTTAAGGCTGTCAACCACATTTCTTGACTCTTCTACAGATGTAGGTCTGAACATAGTAACTTCCATATCTTTTCTGATAGGAATAACTTTGTTAACCTTAGTATTTCTGCTCGCAACTTTAGGCCTCATAGGCTCTTCTTCTTCTACCTGCTCGCTTGCGTTTTTGATGTCTGTATCATCTTCATCATCTTCATACTCATCGACTTCGATAATATCATCATCATAAGATTCATCATCGCTATCATTCACTCGTAAATACCTTTTGATCTTATCAAAAAATTCCATCTTCACGTGTTCTCTCCAATCTTTTTTATCTTTTCCCAAATATTCCTGTACCAACTCTTACCAAATTTGCACCCTCTTCAAGCGCTACAGTATAATCGCCAGACATTCCCATTGATAAAAATTCTACTTCTATATTATCATAGTTTTTCTCAATTATGTCAACAGATATTTTCTTTATTTTCTTGAAATTTTTTCTATTTTCCTCCGATTTTTCTACATTTGGGGCAATTGTCATCAATCCTTTGATATGTAGGTTCTTATATCTTGCAAATATAGGTAAAATCTCATCAAGTTCTTCTTCCAGGAAACCGTATTTTGAGGCCTCTTTTGCAATATTAATTTCAAGCAATCCGTCAACATGAATACCTTTTTTTCTTGCCTCAGTATCTATCGTATCCGCAAGTCTTATACTGTCTATAGAATGTATAAGTACGGTATTACCTAAAAGTTGTCTGACTTTATTTGTCTGCAAATGTCCGATCATATGCCATCTGATATCTTTCGGCAGTTCCTCTCTTTTTCTTAAAAGCTCCTGCACCTTATTTTCTCCGAAATCTCTTACTCCGCTTTCATAAGCTTCCATAATAAGTTCATTCGGTTTTGTTTTGCTTACAGCAATAAGAGTTACATCATTTATATTTCTACCGCTTTTTTCACAGGCGATTTTCATATCGTCTATAACATTTTGTAAGTTTTCCTTAACCATAGTTTCTCCTATTGATAAATAAAATCTCCTTCTTTAAAACCGTCAGGATTCAATAAAATATGATCATATACCTTTAAACCGTATTTGGTACCCTTATCTACAATATAAAATTCCTTATTCGATCCGAGTATATCTATATTCTTAAATACCGTATATCCTTTATTTATATTGTATACTCCCAACAATTTTTCCTTATTTGAAACCTCAAATATCTCATTTGAATCAGGTTTTATCAATTTATCACCGGATACTATATCCTTATTCTCTGTACTGATATAGCAATTTGTATCCGTAATCTTGATTATATCTTCCGGCACAAAAACCGTTGAAGTCGTACCGTCTTTATCCACCTGCTTATAAAATCCGTCGCTTACACCATCTCCACCCTTTGCCATATATTCAACAGGTATAGTATAGAAGTCTTTTTCAAGCACACATTTGGACGGAATCTTTAAGCCGTTTACAACTGATGATTGTATATCAAACTCCGCATATCTGTTTGAAATAAATTGTACCATATATTTATCAAATGTCAATTTTCCCAGACTATATCCGTCTTTTGTTTCTACAACAGAGTAATCTCCTGTAAGTGTCAGACCATTTGATTTAAATTTTACAGTCAAAGCCTTCTTTTCTGCATATAGCTCTTCCTCACCTTTTTCAAATTCAAAATATATACTCCATGATTCACTGTTTACAATCCTATAAACCTTTGTTTCCGCCTCTATAAGCTGTTCATTCTTTATATAACTTATAGGATGTTTTGATGTATCAAAATCGCTTTTAGTCAGATCTTCCTCTTTTTTCTCGGCAATATCATCCATAGCATATGATATTTCTCCGGAATAAGGTGAGGTAACCACATTAAGGCTCAAACCGTTTGCATTTGAAATATTATCAATATTTTCTATGTTTATTAAATTCGAATATTCACTTGCGGCATTGTCCAATAAATATTTTGTATCATAGACATACTCAAAATCAGAATCCGAATAGTTGGAAGTAAAATTTGAAAGCTTCTTTTTCATTTCAATAACACTCGAATCCGATATGGTATCTTCTTTTCCTGCCGACGCCTCCATAAGCTTCTTTAAATCTCCGGTAGCATCAAGGGAATATACTCTGCTTCCTACAGCCGCTCTTTTACCGTCTCTCATATATATATTTATATATCCTCCATCCGGTGAAACTTGAACACTCTCATCTCTTAGTATAAGTCCGGTGTGCGTCTTATTCTCGGACATACTTCCCTCAACCACTTCATTATATCTTATCTGTTTTCTTGTAGCAAATTTAACAAGAATTAATATCAGATAAAAGAATACAAACAGGAATATTATAACACCCACATTAATAATTCTTTTTTTTCTATAGGGAATAATTTTTTTAGAATCAGCCAATTTTATTCTCCTTAAAAAAGCAAGCCATTATTGCCTGCATAAATACAATTCTCTACATTATACTGCACAAGAGTGTTTTTTTCAATTAAATTTAAAAAAGGCAGACCTCAAAATCGAGTCTGCCTTTATCTGTTAAATCAGATAATTCACGTACAAAATTATATGATATTATTTTCTTTATTATAATGCTACAGAAACATTCTTCTTTGCATTTTCAGGTAGATTTGATGCATCCGTTGAAACACTTAAAACGAATGTGATTCCATATTTCTCTCCCAATGTCTCTATACGATCGATTGTTGAAGTAATATCTGCTCCTTCAAGTACCGCCAGTTTTAAAAAGCTGTCCAGGAATATAGCTTCAATATCATGATCGGATGAAATGAGTCCTGCCAGGAATCCTACAAAACCGTCTGCTGACATGATAGGAAATTCACTAACATTAATAAGTCTTATCTTGTTATTAAGTTCATACATATGCTTTGAACTCTTGTCAAGATAAATGACTGAGCCGTTTGCCTTTGAAACAGTTTCATTGGCTCTTTCAAGTAAAATCTTTGTTTTTCCCTTACCCTTCTCTCCTGCAATAATAGAAACCATGGTAACGTCCTCCTTAAACTTACTGTTATCAAATATAAAATAATATAATGATATTATAAAATATTAATAGGAATAGTGCAATGCTATTTATTGATTTTTGAAAGAAGTTTAGACATATTGTCGTACAAGTCCGCTCTGTTCTTAGACTTCAATACAACAGAAATATATCTTTTTCCCTCAGCATTCTCACTGCAAATCACAAGACAACTACCTGCCGCCAGGGTGGTTCCGGTTTTTCCGGCATCAACCACTATACCTCTCGGTGCGGCCGCTTGACCTGTTATATATCTGTTTCCGTTTTTCCAACTTTTTGTAACCTGACTTCCGTCAGCTGCCGTATATGATACATTATAAGACGGGGCTCCCGCGTAATTCATAAATCTGCTGTCTTTCATAGCTTCATTAAATATTAAATAAAGATCATATGCCGTTGTATAATGATTGCTGTCGGAAAGGCCGCTGGGATTAACGAAATTGGTATCCACAGCTCCAATTCTCTTTGCCTCATCATTCATCATCTTTACAAAATTATCTACACTGCCTCCGATATGTACGGCGATGGCATTTGCCGCATCATTTCCCGAAGGCAACATAAGTCCGTATAGAAGTTGATCAAGTGTCAACTTATCTCCGGGTTTGATTCCTGCCAGACTTGCTCCAGCCTCGGTTATAACACTGTCGTCGGTCACAGTTACCTCATCTGAAAGATTTCCGTATTTGAGTGCCAACAATGCGGTCATTACTTTGGTTGTACTTGCAGGATACATCTGCTTTGTAGCGTCTTTCGATGCCAAAAGGCTTCCATCACCCCCTGCCAATATGACACTTTCCGAAGAAATATCATCTACGTCAACATTGTCCTCAACAGGCAATGCAAGATTTGCCGCAAGCGGTGAAATTTTTGTGTCAATATCAAGACTTGAAAGCCTTCCGGAGAAGTCGTACTCGGTCATCATAAACTGAGAATAGTATACTCCTCCCAGGAAAAGTGCTGTCAGTATAATAACGGGAATAATTAAGTATATTTTATTTACCGGCTTTTTCCCTCTTTTAGTATAATCCGCCATCAGACTATCTATATGCCTCTCTAAACTCAAAGTCACCTCTGTCAAGTGCCATTATAAGAAGCTCTGCTGTAGCAAGATTTGTTGCCAAAGGTATATTATGTGTATCACAAAGTCTCATAACCTTATCGGCATCCGGTTCATGGCTCTTCTTTGTGAGGGGATCTCTTAAGAAGATTACCAGATCTATATCATTATTTTCTATCTGAGCACCAAGCTGCTGTTCGCCTCCAAGATGCCCTGCCAAATATCTATGTATATTAAGATTGGTAACTTCTTCCACCAATCTTCCTGTGGTTCCTGTCGCTGATAAATTATGTTTTGATAAAATACCTCTATATGCAATACAAAAATTCTGCATGAGCTTCTTCTTAGCATCATGTGCGATCAAACCTATATTCATCTTTACCTCCAAATATTAGTTCTTACCCTGTCTTACAGCCACACTTGCAACCAGTCCTACACCTAAAAATAAGCTTAAAAGCGAGCTCACTCCATAACTTATAAATGGAAGCGGCAATCCGGTATTAGGAAAAAGTCCTGTTGCAACCGATATATTTGTGAAGCTCTGAAATCCGACCAATGCGGCAAAGCCTACACAAACCAACTTACCTTCTAAATCTTTTGCTTTAGAAGCAAGGTGAAAACATTCAACAACTATAAGCGCAAAAAGCGCTATTACCACCATACTGCCTACAAATCCCAGTTCCTCTCCAATAACCGCAAATATAAAATCCGTCTGCTCCTGGGATAAAAAGTTTCCGTTCTTAACCGAAGCAAAAGTGTTATTATTCAGTCCCTTACCCATCAACTGACCTGATGAAATAGCCATAATCGAGTTGTCCTGCTGTACATTTATGTCTGCATACTTATCCGGATATATCCATCCAAGTATTCTATTTGCTTGATATCCCCTTAAAAAGGGAACTGTGTTACTTTGTAATAAAAATATAAATATTACTGCTGATGGTATTAAAAATGCAAGACTGCCAAGTACCCATTTATAGCTGATTCCTGAGATAAACAGCATACTTATTATCATAACAAATACTACAATTGTAGTTGATAAATCAGGCTCTTTCAGTATTAAAATACATGGTATAGCAGCAACTACGGCAAATACAAGTAAAAATGAAATTCTGTCGATATCCTCCTGATGTTTACCCAAAAAAGCGGCAATAAATAAAATCATACCTATTTTGACTATCTCAGAAGGCTGTAACTGTCCAATAACCGGTACCTTAATCCATCTCACCGCTCCTGCCCCCTCCGGCTCATAACCGAAAAGTAACACCGCAAGCAGCAAGATAATACATATTCCATACACTATCCACATCAGTTCCATCAATTTTCTGTAGTGTATAAGTGATATCAATACCACAAGTACAAGTCCGAGGACAACGCCAAATATCTGCTTGGCCACCATCCCTTTATCTCCGCCTGTAGCACTGGAAATAACCAATACACCTATAGTATTTAAAACTATAATATAAACCAACAGCCTGAACGGATAATATCTAAGCTTAAAACCGTCTAACATTCTCTACTCTCCAAATTCTACACGAATTTAGCAAAAAAATCCAGTGTTTTTTGAAAATTAACATATTTTCTTCTAAAATCAGTCACCAATTCTTACATCACTTACATCAAGTGCACTATTATTCAATATATAATCCAAACTAATTTGATTATAATAGTATTTATAAATATTCTTAGCGATAACTGCCGCATTTGTAGAGGAATATCCGTAAGGGATATTTACCGTAACAGCTATCTCAGGACTTTCATAAGGTGCAAAAGAGATAAAGAAAGCGTGATTTCCTCTAGTCTTTGACTCCTGTGCGGTACCTGTTTTTCCCGCAATATTAATATTAAGATCTGTAAATACTTTCCTTGCGGAACCTTCTTTTATAACCCTGTACATACCCTCTCGAACATTATTCCATGTATCCTGACTGATATCCACATGATAATTTGAAACAGGGGTGTAATCCTGTAAAACATTTCCGTATTGATCACAAACCTTATCCAAAAGACTCAGTTCAAAAACAGTTCCCTGATTTGCAATAGTCGCTACATATCTTGCAAGCTGAATATTTGCAAATGAGTGATTACCCTGACCGATAGATGACTGTTCAGGGTTGATATCTGAAATCTGTGGTTCATTTTCCACTATTTCAACTCCGGATTTATGATCGAGTCCGAACATTGTGGCATATTTTTTAAGTCTCTCTATACCAAGTTCTGATGAATACTCACCGTTACCGTCTGTAGAAAGTCTGTGTCCCGTTTCGGCAAAATATACATTGCATGAATCCTGTATAGCTTTTACTACAGACTCGGGGCCGTGACTTCCCGGATAAATCCAGCATTTTATAGCAGGATTTATAGTATCGTAAATACCTGTACACACTACCGTGTCAGTTGCGTTTATAACATGCTCTTCAAGACCTGCAATTGCTGTAATAGGCTTGAATGTTGAACCCGGTGCCTTCTTTGTTTGGGTCGCATTATTATATAGCGGCAAACTTTCGTCCTCCAGCAATTTGTTAAAATATGTAACGTCCATAGAGTTTGCCAATCTGTTGTTGTCATAACCCGGATACGATACCAATGCTCTCACTTCACCGGTATTTACATCTGTAACCACCGCTCCGGCAGAACAAGGATCAAGCGCAAGCTGTGCCGGTGTTATCTCTATCCTTGAAATCTTATCAATAAAGAAAGGGAAAGCAAAGCCTTCATTTCCGGCAGCCAATTGAGCATATGCGGCTTCATCCATATTAAGTATTCCCTGATCGAAAAGCGCCAGACAAAGTTCTCTTCCTGTGACCACATTGTTTCTGATCAAATATTTATAAACAAGCTTATCAAAATCGGCATCATCCTTAAGCATATCTTGAATATACTCTACAAGCTTGCTGTATATATCCTCAGCACTTGAATAATTACTGTCGTTAAAGAATATCGTAGTATCGATATACCCGCTTGATATTCCTATAAACAAATAATCTCTAAGTGAAGTGGTCTCATTTTTCCATGCCTGATAAACCTCGGATTTTGTATCTATATTATCCTTCTTTATTATACTCTTCTTTGTAAGTGCGGAATGAATATAGTTTAAATATGCATTTGTATCTTCAGGCAATCCGCCCATTACCGTAGGGGTACTTGAAGTCAACTCGTTATTTATTGATACTAAAATATTTTCCTTTTGTGCTGTAAGCTTTGCATTCAAACTTTGCTCCGTTGCAGACGCATCCGCTTTTGCAAAGTGAGTCGTATCAAGTACATTGTTTCCTATAAGCTGATAGTAAGCATCTTTTACTGGTATAAGTCTATGTGTTGAATCTGTTGAATCTGTATTCGGATTGTCCTCATTTACAATCTTACTTGCCAAAACACCTGCCAGCTGCTGCTCAACCAAACGATAAGTAGCTATTTGCAAATTTTTATCAATAGTCAGATATACATCATTTCCCGCACTTGATTCAACTTCGCTTATGGTCTCTATAATCCTTCCCACATTATCAACTATCATAGTCTTTGAGCCCTTTGTACCCTGTAATGTGGTCTCCATGCTCTCTTCTATACCGATTCTTCCTACAATATCATTTAATGTATAATCAGGTCTTTCCTTTAAAAGTTCATCAAGCTTGTCATCCGGAACTTTTCCCGTATATCCGATTATATCTGAAAAATAAACCGCATCATTGTAGACTCTTAGGGTGTCATTTTCCACATCGACACCTATTAAAGATGCCGTATTTTCCATAATGTCAATCTTTGCTTCTTCAGATATATTTGTAGATATAATAGTAGGCTCATACCTTCTGTAAAGTTTTTTGCCCATCTCATATCTTATATTTATCAAATCGATTTTGTCCTGACCGGACAGATTGTAGATATTACCTTCACTGTCAGTCATTTTATCAAGTCCGTAGGTTTTAAGCTTTTTATCAACCATCTCCTGCGCACTGATATTTGAAGGATACTTTCCGGCCTTATCATCAAGTTCATCCAATGATTTCAAGCCGTACATATCTGCAATAAATCTCAGTCTGGCTGTGTCGGATTTTGTGGTATAGTAGAAATCACCGTTTTCATCTACCGCCACCAAAAAATCTCCCTCGATATTTTCGTCATGTTTTCTTAAAATCTGTACCAGCCTGTAGTACATATTGTTTTTGTAATTAACCTTTTTATAGTATCCGCCATCTGTGATAGTTACCGTATAAGACAGTTTATTATAGGCCAAAAGATTGCCGTTTCTGTCATATATATTTCCTCTTGCACCTGTGGTGGCTACCGTTTTCTTTATTTTTTGAACATACTTATCCTGTGCCTCTTTTCCGTTTACCATTTGCATGGTGAAAAGTTTAGATCCAAGGATAAATACCATGAAGGCGTATATTACACTAAGTATAAATAGTCTGGAGGATTTTATCTTTTCAAAAAAGTCCCCTAAAAAATCTTTAAAATCCCTTATCACTAATTAATTCCTCTACTGTCCAATATCCTGAGTTTTTTATTGTACCAAAGTAAAAACCTGTATAATAACAATGTAAATATAAGCGTTATTATTACCTCGGGTATTACAATATTTTTCAAATAGTATAAAAATTCAAATTTATCTCTTATCAAGAATCTGAAAACATAAATAAATACATTGTACATAACTTCACTTATTGTACACACTATGAATGGTAAAACTATATATTCCTCATAAAAGAAGGCTGAAAGCTTACCGTTGATATACCCTATCCATATAAATAATAAAGTAAAAAATCCGAAAGGACCTGCAAAGTACAAGTCCATCAAAACTCCACATAACACACCGTAGAGCATTCCTTCTTCCACACCGAGACTGAATCCATAAGTGAATGTCAGTATTATAAGTAAGTTCGGCGAGGCATATAAAAACGGTATGAACGGGAAAATGCATATCTGAAGTGCAAATGCAAATATAATAAAAGCTATATTTACTATTATTCTTCTCATTTAATCACTCACTTCCTTCTTTTTGGTTATTACAAGAACTTCAGATATAGTATCAAAATTCACTATAGGTATTATATATCCGCTCTTTGTAAGCCTTGAAGAATCTTCCTTTAAATCTCTGGCATAGCCGATTAAAATATTCGGCAAATACTTGGTTGATACATTTGATGTAACTATCATATCACCCTCGGAGATATCCGCATCCGACTTTACATCTTTTAAAATCAATCTTCCGTCATTATAAAGCTCAAGATTACCGTCAACTCTGCAAAGAGAACCTGTTCTAAGAGACATTGCACTTACTCTTGATATATCATCTATAATTGAACGGACATTTGCATAATTTTTCCCTACATCGGTCACTATTCCGATCAGTCCGCCATAGCCTATAACATTCATGTCTACTGCTATGCCGTCATCACTTCCCTTGTCGATAGTAAAAGTAGAAAACCACTTTGTACTGTCCTTTGCCACTACTCTGGCGCCAACCTTCTCGTAGTCCGAATAACTTTCATCAAGCTTATACAATTCTCTGAGTCTTGCAAGTTCCCCGTTATCCGCCATCAACTTCGTGTTTTCCTCCGTTAGCTCATCAATTTTTTTATTGAGCAAGGTATTTTCATTGATTGCGTCATGCAACTTTCTTTGCTCTTCTATATTGTCATATATCGCCCTACCGGCAGTATTTACTCCGGATTGAACCGGCAATAATACAATTCCTACCGCCTGTCTTAAAGGCGAAATAATAGAATCATTGAATGAAGTTATTCCTATAAGAATGATACTAATTATACTTAAAATTATCAGTACAAGTCGGTTTCTAGAATCCATTAAATAATCCCCTGTTCCTTAAAGCTGTAATAGCAGTTGTCACCTATGACTATATGGTCTATAAGTTCTATTCCTATACTATCAAGCGCTTTATTAATATCCTTTGTTATATCTATGTCCGCCTTACTCGGCGACGGATCACCACTTGGATGATTGTGCAGTAAAATAACATTTACCGCCAAATGCTTTAAGCTTTCTATCAAGATCTCTCTGACAGAAACCAAAGAAGCATTCACAGTTCCAACTGAAATCACCATATCGGAAATGGGTCTCTGCCTTGTGTCAAGGAAAATAATTCTAAGTTCCTCAACTTCCAAGTGTCTGATACTCTCCTTATAATAATTTGCAACCAAGTCAGGAGAAGAAAAAGAAATGCTCTTTCTTGTGTTTTTTCTCTCCCAAGCTCTTTTGCAAAACTCTCCAAGCGCAAGTATCTGTACGGCCTTAACCTTGCCCACACCCTTGATGGCCATCAATTTATCAATATTATGGTGAAAAATACTATGTATTCCAAATCCTTCACCATTACCCTCAAGAATATTGTATGCAAGATTTACAACATTGACATCCTTTGTACCGCTTCTAAGAAGCACAGCCAAAAGTTCAACATCTGTAAGCGATTCCACTCCATACTCCAGCGCTCTGTCATATGGTCTTTGTTCAAGTGGTAATTCCTTTATTTTCCCCATAAATCCCTTTCCGCTCTCCAAGCATGAAAGGTAATTTTATTTTATCACAAAATATAAAAGTAATTAATTAATATTTTGTAAAGTTCTAAAGCAGTCCTGCATCATATATCTTCTGCAGTGACAGCATTATTCCAAGTTTTGCATGATACCAGGTAAGTCCTCCCTGGAAAAACACCGAATACGGCTCTTTCATCGGTCCGTCCGCACTAAGCTCTATTGAAGAACCGCCAACAAAAGCTCCTGCCGCCATTATCACATCACTGTCATATCCCGGCATCGCCCAAGGTTCGGGCTTTACATATGAATCTACAGGAGCCGCCGCCTGTATGCCCTCACAGAAAGCACATAAGGCTTTCGGATCTCTTAAAGTAATTTCCTGAATAATATCAAATCTTGGCTCGGTAGCATTCGGATGACAGTCAAATCCAAGACTCTCATAAAGATTTGCCGCAAATATAGCACCCTTTAACGCTCCCGCAACTACTGTAGGAGAAAGGAAAAACCCCTGAAACATACTTGTATTCATCCCAAGACTTGCTCCTATTTCTTTTCCAAGTCCCGGTGCCGAAAGTCTATATGAAGCATTGTCCACACATTCCTTAGTTCCGACAATGTAGCCACCTATAGGAGCCAGTCCGCCTCCCGGGTTTTTTATAAGAGAACCCACTATCATATCAGAACCTACTTCAATAGGCTCTATTCTCTCTACAAACTCACCATAGCAGTTATCCACCATACATATGATCTTAGGATCTATTGATTTTACAAACTTTATAAGCTCACCTATCTTCTCCACAGACAATGTTTTTCTTGTAGCATAGCCCTTTGATCTTTGTATTGTAACAAGCTTTGTTTTTTCATTTATAGCTTTTCTTATTCCTTCAAAGTCAAAAGAACCGTCTGAAAGTAAGTCAACCTGTGAATATTTAACACCATACTCTTTTAAAGATCCTCTTGAATCTCTTATACCGATAACCTCTTCCAAAGTATCATAAGGCTTTCCTACAGGTGATAAAAGTTCATCACCGGGTCTTAAATTCCCTGAAAGTGCTATATGAAGTGCATGTGTGCCGCTTACCAATTGCGGTCTTACAAGTGCAGCCTCCGCTTTAAATGCTGTAGCATATACATCCTCCAACACATCTCTTCCCAAATCATTGTATCCATATCCGGTAGTTGCCGCAAAATGTATATCGCTTACCTTATGTTTTTGCATTGCCGCAAGCACTTTCATCTGATTAAACTCGGCATTCTTATCTATCTCAAGAAATCTTTCCTCCAAAGATGCCAATACTTTTTCAGACAAGTCTATAACTTTTTTTGAAATACCGAATTCCGCATAAATATTATTTAAATCACTCATTATCTATTCTTTCCGTATTAATTTTCTCAATCATATAATCAACTATTTTGTCATTGCTCTCAAATGAGAAAGGATCCACATAAATTACATCCTTTTCTCTCTTAAACCAGGTTACCTGCCTTTTTGCCATATGCCTTGTATTTTGCTTAATATTCTCTATAGCGGTTTCCAAAGAAACCTCTCCGTCCAGATACTCAATTATCTCTTTATACCCTATCCCCTGCATGGAAATATTCGCCGTTGAGAGTCCCATTTCTCTAAGCTTCTTAACTTCATCAACGAGTCCGTTTTCCACCATAATATCCACTCTTTTATTTATTCTTTCATATAGGATATCTCTTGGAGGATTCAGTACAAAGAATCTGTAATCATATGGTGATTTTTTCTCTCTTTGGACTTCATTATGTGATGAGATAGGCTCATTATTTATCAAAAAGTACTCTATTGCACGAATTATTCTCTTCTTATTATTTTTATGTATGGTTTGTGCTGAAACAATGTCAATTTTTTTCAGTTTCTCATGCATAAAATCCGCACCGAAAGCATCATATTCTTCTTCAAGCTTTTTTCTTACAGAACTGTTATCATCCTCATTATTAAAATCAATATCATAAATAACAGATTGTATATAGAAACCTGTTCCTCCAACCAATATAGGTATATGTCCGTTCTTTACTATTTCCTCTATAGAACATTTTACCATGTTTTGAAACTTTACGATATTGAAATCTTCCTTTGGATTCAGCACATCTATCAAATGATGTTTTACACCCTGCATCTCTTCTACCGATATTTTTGCAGTGCCCACATCCATATATTTATATACTTGCATGGAGTCCGCACTTATTATCTCTCCCCCAAGTCTTTTAGCCAAATCAATGGATACTGAGGTTTTACCCGATGCGGTAGGTCCCGCAAGAATAATCAATTTATTCTTTGTCATACTATCCTTTTAAATTTCTTTTCAATTTCCTGCTTGCTCATTTTTATTATAGTAGGTCTTCCATGTGGACAATTGTATGGATTATCCAGTGACAGCAACTCATCAAAAAGGTCATTTGCCTCCATCAGGGATATTCTCATATTTCCCTTTATAGCCGCCTTGCAAGCCATAGATGCCGTCTTTGCCAAAATAAGCTCTGACGGAGATATAATATCATAATTTGTGCTGTCTGCAAGCATTTCATTAAAAAGCTCCGCCTTCGGTATTGAAGGAAAAATATTAGGAATTGCATTTATCTTATATTCTTTTCCTCCAAATTCCTCTATATCAAATCCTGCCGCCCTAAACTCATCCATATGCTTAATTAAAACATCCTGCTCCAAATCGGTTAAGGTAACTATAATAGGCGGATTTATCATCTGAGCGGAAATCTTATTGTCCTTACTTTCCTTTAAAAGTCTTTCATACATTACCTTTTCATGTGCCGCATGCTGGTCAATTATATACATCTCATTTTCCAGTTGAATTATCCAGTATGTATCAAAAACTTGTCCTATTACCTTTATATACTTTTTTGCTTCCGTATCAAAAAATGAAAGCTGTGATGCAGATTGTCTTGCACTTAAAGTATCTGCCTCGCTTGATGAATCTTTTGACACATCCCTTGCCCCGGCGGCATACTCAAAATCTCTATAATATCCTGCAGCATTATCAGAAGAATTATTTGAAACATCATCTTTTAAAAGTGCGTAGTCATTTTGCGGATTGTAGTTTGTCTCCTTGGGTATAGTCCACTGTATCTCATCACTTTTAGCGGATTTATTAAAGTCAATATCTCTTCTTCTGTTTTCAAAAGGCTCAGGTGTATTAATAAACACCTTCTTTTCATTGGCAGTGTCTTTACCCACAGGTACCTCTCTGATACTGCTCTGTAATTTAAAAATCTCCTCCACAGCCTCTTTTGTACAGTTGTAGATATGATTTCCGTCAGAGAATCTCACTTCCATCTTTCTTGGATGAACATTTACATCCACACCTTCCAAATAGAAGCTGAGCGCACAAAAAGGATACTGATGTTGCATAAGTCTGTCGCCGAAACCGTCTTCAATAGCCTTTGAAATAATATTGTCCTTTATATATCTGCCGTTTACAAAGATATTTTCAAGACTTCTGGAACTTCTTGTAACTTCAGGTCTTGCAATAACACCTTTTATCTTTACCCCGTCTTTTTCATAATCAACCGCACATAAGGCCTTGGAAATCTCCTTTCCATAAAGCTGATATATTATATCCTTCAGATTTCCGTTTCCGTTTGTCTGTAGCTTCACCTGATTATTTGATATAAACTTAAAGGCAATGTCCGTATTTGACATAGCCATCTTCTCTACAAGCTCACTTATATGTGCTCCCTCCGTAGAAGCGGTTTTTAAGAATTTTCTTCTGGCAGGAGTATTATAAAAAATATCTCTGATAATTATACTGGTTCCGTCCGGTGCTCCTATTTCTTCAAATTCAACCTCTACACCACCTTCCATATAGTAGCGAACACCGGTAAGTTCATCTCTTGTCTTTGTGATTATCTCACATCTTGAAACCGCAGCAATACTTGAAAGTGCTTCGCCGCGAAATCCCAGACTCTTTATAGAGATAAGATCTTTATCACTGACTATTTTTGAAGTGGCATGCCTTAAAAAGGCTGTTTTTACTTCTTTTGAATCAATACCGCAGCCATTATCCGTTATTCTTATCAGGTCAATTCCACCATTTTTTATCTCTACTGTAATGGAAGAACTTCCCGCATCTATTGAATTTTCCAAAAGCTCCTTTACTATTGATGCAGGTCTCTCAACCACCTCACCTGCCGCAATCTTATCAATAGTCCCCTTATCCAGTATATTAATCATAAACTTATATCCTGTTCTTTATCTTATTCTGTAAAGCATACAATGTATTCAAAGCATCCATAGGAGTCATTGAAGTAATATCGATTTCTGAAATTTCCTTAATAATCGTATCATTATTTATCGCATCAAATAGTGAAAGCTGTCCCGCCTCCACTTCACTCATCTTCTTTACAGGTTTTCTCTTTGAAACTGCCGGTGTAGCCTCTGCAATCTCTCTGGCTCTGGTCGCAATATCAGCGCTTGAAAGCTCCTCTATAAGCTCCTTTGCTCTGTTTGTTACACTATCGGGTACACCTGCAAGTTTTGCTACCTGTATACCATAACTCTTATCTGCACCGCCTGTTATTATTTTTCTAAGAAATACTATATTATCACCGTTTTCCTTTACTGAAATACAGTAATTATTTACACCCGGAAGAGTACCTTCAAGTTCTGAAAGCTCATGATAATGTGTTGCAAAAAGTGTCTTTGCACCTATCAGTTTTATATTTGAAATATGCTCTACCACTGCCCATGCAATAGCAAGACCGTCAAAAGTAGATGTACCTCTTCCTATCTCATCCAAAATAACCAAAGAATTTCTGGTGGCATTTCTAAGGATATTTGCAACCTCAGTCATCTCCACCATAAAAGTAGACTGACCGCTTGCAAGGTCATCCGAAGCTCCCACTCTGGTAAATATTCTGTCACAAACACATAAATTTGCCTGCTTTGCAGGTACAAAACTTCCTATTTGAGCCATCATACAAATAAGAGCTGTCTGTCTCATATAAGTTGATTTACCTGCCATATTAGGTCCGGTAATAATAGACATCCTTTTCTTATTCTGATCAAGATAGGTATCATTTGCAATAAACGAATCATCATTTAGCATTGTCTCAACTACCGGATGCCTGCCATCCCTTATGTCAATAACACCTGAAGTATTTATTTCAGGTTTTACATAGTTATTGTTATAAGCCACCGTAGCCAATGAACATAATGCATCTATATAAGCAACCGCCTTGGCACTTGATTGTATTCTGTTTACATTCTTTGCAATCTCATCTCTGATTTCAACAAAGACTTCATACTCCAGACTGTTTAACTTATCCTCAGCCCCAAGTATTATATTTTCCAAATCTTTAAGCTTATCTGTGGTATATCTTTCTGCATTGGTAAGAGTCTGCTTTCTTATAAAATAATCCGGCACCATATCTTTGAACGAATTGGTCACCTCAAAATAATATCCAAATACCTTGTTGAACTTTACTTTAAGATTCTTTATTCCTGTTTTCTCTTTTTCTTCAGATTCCAAAGAAGCCAGCCAATTCTTACCCTCAGTTTTTGCCTGCCTAAGCTTATCTATCTCACTATTATATCCGGTATTTATAATATTGCCTTCTTTTAGTGAAAGTGGACTGTCTTCATTTATAGCCCTATCTATTATGTCGATTATATCGTGAAGCCTGTCGAGATTATTATTTGTCTTTTTGATCTCTTCAGACTCAAAAGTTTTTAAAGCCTCTTTTATCGGACTTATCATCTTCAAAGAAGCAGATAGTGATAGAAGATCTCTGGTATTGGCATTCTTTGTTACAACTCTTGACATCAGTCTCTCCAGATCATAAATCGGATTTAAATATTCTCTAAGCTCTTCCCTGTCAATATATCTGTCAAAGAGTTCCGCCACGGCTTCCTGCCTGTTTATTATTCTTTCTTTATTTACAAGCGGCTGCTCCAAAAAACCTCTAAGCATTCTGGCACCCATAGCTGTATTTGTCTTATCAAGTACACCTAAGAGTGAGCCGTTTTTCTTTTTCTCTCTCATAGTTTCCACCAGCTCAAGATTTCTTCTTGAGCTGGTATCCACTATCATATAGTCTCCGTTTTTATATGCACTTATTCCCACTATCTGTGCACAGGAGCTCTTTTGCATCTCATAGAGATATCTAAGCATTGCTCCTGATGAGATGGTCGCATCCAAAAACTCTGAAAGTCCCAATGCTTCAATACTTGAAACCGCAAAATGTCTCTTTAATATATCTATACTGTTCTTCTCACTGAAATATGTATTATCAAGTGATGTTATTGTAATATTATATTTTTTCTTTAGTTCCTCAAGTGAAATACCGCTGATCTCAAATGCATGATTGCATATAATTTCTGTGGGTTGGTATTTTTGTATCTCATCAAAGAGTTCTCTTATAGAAACCAGCTCTGTAACAAAGAAATCTCCGGTTGAAATATCACATATTGCAAGCCCGAATCTCTCATCAATATAGAATATGGAAATAATATAATTATTTTTATCATCAGCTAATACTCCGGTACTTGTGATAGTACCCGGAGTAACAATTCTAACAACTTCCCTTTTTACAAGTCCCTTTGCAAGCTTAGGATCTTCCATCTGCTCCGCAATAGCAACCTTATGACCGTTTTGTACAAGTCTGTTTATATAAGTTTCAGCAGCATGATATGGCACACCACACATAGGTGCTCTCTCTTCAAGTCCACAATCCTTACCTGTAAGGGTAAGTTCAAGCTCCCTTGCCACTTCAGTAGCATCCTCAAAAAACATTTCATAAAAATCGCCCAGACGATAAAAAAGTATACAATCCGGATACTCTTTCTTAGTCTCCAGATATTTTGACATCATAGGAGATAGTGCCATTTATGCCTCACTTGTCTTTATATGTCCCATATAGTAAAAGCCTTTTGCTTCATCCAAGATAACATCCACTATTTCACCTATAAGTCTTTCTTGACCTTTGAAATGTACCGTTAAGTTATTCTCAAGCTTTCCGCTAAGATAGCCATCCAGATGATCATTATTGCCCTCTACCAAAACAGGCATACATTTTCCTTCATTTTTCTTTGTATTTTCCGCCGCAATATCTTGTACGGTTTTTAAAAGTCTGTCAAATCTGTCCTTTATAACCTTAGGATCTATCTGATCCTCCATCTTTGCAGCAGGTGTTCCTGAACGCTTTGAATAAATAAATGTAAATGCAGAGTCATATCTAACCTCTTTTACCACATCCAAAGTATCAAGGAAATCTTCCTCAGTTTCTCCAGGGAATCCCACTATAATATCTGTTGTAAGTGAAATATCCGGAATAGCCGCCTTTATTCTTCTTACCAAGTCAAGATAACCCTCTTTAGTATATACTCGATTCATTTTTTTAAGAATATCAGAGCTTCCCGACTGCAGTGGCAGATGTAAATGCTTGCATATCTTTTTATTCCTTTTCATCACCTCTATGACTTCATCAGAAAGATCCTTGGGATGAGGTGTCATAAATCTTAGTCGCTCCAAACCTTCGATCTGAGCGATCCTGTCTAAGAGAGTCGCAAAGCTTATCTCTTCTCCCAGTCCTCTGCCATATGAGTTTACATTTTGTCCAAGAAGCATGATTTCTTTTACGCCGTCAGCTACAAGGCTCTTGATCTCATCTATTATCTCCTCAGGCTTTCTTGATCTTTCTCTACCTCTTACATATGGCACTATACAATAACTACAAAAATTATTACAACCAAATGTGATATTCACACCCGATTTGAAGGCAAACTCTCTCTTATTCGGAAGCTTCTCAACAATCATCTCGGCACTTTCCATAACATTTACAACCTGCTTTTTAGTTGTAAGATGCTCAAAAAGTATCTCAGCAAGTTTATATATATTGTGTGTTCCAAAAACAAGATCTACATGTCTGTAAGATTTTTTGATCTTTTCAACCTCTTCCGCTTCCTGCATCATACATCCGCAGATACCGATTATCATATCCGGATTTTTTTCTTTGCTTTTTTTGAGCTGTCCCACTCTACCATAGAGTCTGTCGTTTGCATTCTCTCTTACAGTGCAGGTATTAAAAAGTACAAGGTCTGCATCCTCCTCATTCTCAGCTTCCATATATCCAATGCCTGTTAGAATTCCTGAAAGTTTCTCGGAATCTCTCGCATTCATTTGACAACCGAAGGTCACCACCTTATAAGTTGGATATACTCCCCTTTCCATTGCCTTTGCATGTATTATATCATTAACCTCAGACATGAAATATTCCTGTCTTAACAGTTCTTCATTAGGTATTAAATTCTCCATAATCCTCTTTCTAATATTTTGCTATAAAAATATGGTCCATTGCAATATCATACTCATTCACATCAAAATCAACATCTACTTGAAAATCATATGCGAGCCCGTACAAAGTATTCTCTCTATGCTTTCCAAAATATCTGTCGTAAAATCCACCGCCAAATCCAAGTCTTTTCTTATTCTTGTCAAGTCCTATAAGCGGTACAAAAACATGCGCATCTTTTGCAATGATTTCTTCACTGTTAATCTCCGGCTCCATAATGCCAAACTTTGATTTTTCAAGATTTTTAATTGAGCTTATCTTAAAAAATTTCATTTCCTTACCGCATACTCTCGGTAAGCCCAATATAATATCAATATCAAACTCATCCTTATAATATCCGGCAAGTATCTTTTCATATAAAGGTCTTAGATCTATCTCATTTCCAAGCGGCATAAATCCCAGAATTAACATACTTTTATTTTTCTTTATTAAAGCATCTATTTTTCTTATTATACTCTCACTTGCAGATAAAACCTCTTCTCTTGACAGTGAATTTCTCTTTTCCAACAAGTACTTTCTAAGCCCTGTCTTATTCATTCTTCTTTCCAAACTTCTCACCAAGGTCTGTTATACTGCCGTCAGCCTCTTCTATGGAAATATTATTAAGATTTGCTCTTAAACTTTCCCTTATTGATTCAATATATTCTTTTCTAAGTGCCGCCTGCTCTATCTTTTCTTCCTCTGTAAGTCCTACGCTCTTTTGCTTATGAGCTAATTCATTAATTCTGTCAATCTTTGTATTATCCATTTTTTCACCTACTATTCCAAACAATTTAACCAATCAAAATCCTTATTGCTCTTTGCCGGGAAATATGTCCCTATTTCCTCACCATTTGCAATATTTTCTATTATACTCATATCCTCCGCACTTGCAATTACCATATCACAGCCTGAATTGGTTGCAATCTGTGCCGCCAAAAGTTTTGTATACATTCCACCTGTTCCAAGACCGGACTTTGATGTAGCTTTTCCCATATCCATATATTTGTCTACATCCTCTACAAAGCTTATAAACTCCGCATCCTTATTTGTATTAGGATCGTCGGTATAAAGTCCGTCAATATCAGATAATAGTATAAGAAGATCCGCCTCCACAAGCGCACTTACAAGAGCAGACAATCTGTCATTATCACCAAACTGAATCTCATATGTAGATATGGTATCATTTTCATTTACTATAGGCACTGCACCATATGCCAAAAGTTGTGTAAAAGTAGCCTTGGCATTATCACGATAGGTATCCTCCGTTATTGTTGATTTTGTCATCAAAATCTGTGCTATTCTAAGATTATATTCAGAAAAAAGCTTTCTGTACTCCATAATAAGTCTGGCCTGTCCTACCGCCGCAAGAGCCTGCTTTTGTGAAAGTGTGGAAGGCTTTTCATTTATACCGAGAGAATGTCTTCCTGTTGCAATAGCACCTGATGAAACCAATACAACTTCCTTTCCTGCTCCTCTAAGATCTGCTATCTGTCTTATAAGTTTTTCTATTTTTGAAAGATGAAGCTCACCAGTTTGGGCGTGAGTGATACTTGAAGAACCGATTTTTATTACAATTCTTTTTGCATCTCTTACCTTTTGTCTAATATCCATACTCCTCCTTATACTTTTCAATAATTCTTTCTGCAACCTTTAATCCGTCCATGGCAGCACTCATTATGCCGCCTGCATATCCGGCACCCTCACCACATGGATATATGCCGGAAATATTTGCTTGTAAAGACTCGTCTCTGCTTATTCTTACAGGTGATGATGTCCTTGACTCTATAGCTGCTACATAGGCATCTTCATTTATAAATCCTTTTATCTTACGATTAAAGTCTAAAAATGCCTCTTTCATGCTCTCATATATCTCTTTTGGGAAGAGCTTATCCACTCTGGCAATAGTAGTACTTCCCTTTATCTTCAGATTTGTATTGTCAAATCCGCTACTTTCTCTTCCTTCAAGGAAATCAACCAGTCTTTGTACAGGTACTCTTCCATTGCCCATATGAAAGGTCTCTTCTTCGAGTCTTCTTTGAAACTCTACACCTTTTAGCGGATCTTTAGGATCGGAGTATTTATCAAAATCTTCTTCAGATACACTTACAATAATAGCGGAATTTGCCTCTCCCGAATCTCTCTTATGATAGCTCATACCGTTTATGGCAATTCTTCCGTCTTCCGTAGAAGCATTTACTATATATCCGCCGGGACACATACAAAATGAATACACACCCCTGTCAAAGCTTGACTTAAACGTAAGTTTATAAGGTGCAGGCGATAAAAACCTCGCTTCTTTTTCGCCAAACTGTGAAACATCTATCAAATGTTGTGAATGAGAAACTCTTATACCAAGTGCAAATGACTTCGGTTCCATATAAACTCCCATTTCCTTTAAAGCTTTAAAGGTATCTCTGGCACTATGTCCAAGTGCGAGTATTATATTTTCACATTCGATTATTTCATGTTTGCAATCTCTTTTGTTTACTACTTCTATCTTCTTTTTATTATCTTTTATATTTTCTATATTTATAAGTTTGGTATCAAATCTTACCTCTCCACCAAGTTCCTTTATTTCTTCTCTTATCTTTCTTACTATGCCTGTTAAAAGATCTGTACCTATATGCGGCTTATTATCATACAAAATCTCCTTTGGTGCTCCGTATTCCACCAAAGTACTTAGCACAAATTTGTTTCTACCGAAAGTATCTTTTACCAAGGTATTTAACTTTCCGTCCGAGAATGTACCTGCTCCTCCTTCTCCAAAAGAAACATTGGACTCGGTGTCAAGCTTTCCTTCGCTCCAAAATTTATTTACGCTCAAGGTTCTGTCTTCAACACAGCCACCTCTCTCTATTACTATAGGCTTTAAGCCATACCTTGCAAGTAAAAGTGCTGCAAATATACCCGCAGGACCAAATCCCACCACCACAGGTCTTTTACTCTCTTCCGAAATTTCATGCTTTTCTACATCTTCATAAGCATAAACAACCGGCTTTGCAATGCTCAAAGCTTTATTTTTCTTTAAATATTTAGCCTCATTTAAAAGACTGACATCTATGGAATAAGAATATGAGATCTCAGGCTTTTTTCTGGCATCTATTGATCTTTTCCTTATTTCATATTCTTCTATCTCATCTATATTACAACCGATAGTCTTGGCAAGTTTTTTCTTTAAATCATTTTCATCATGATGTACATTCAGCTGTAAAGAATTTATATGTAACATTTTTTCTTCCTTATCTTCCGGCACCGGCTATATATCCGGATGTCCATGCCCACTGCAAATTGTAGCCTCCGCAAATCCCGTCAACATCAAGTATTTCACCTGCAAAGTACATGCTCTTAATATCCCTATACATCAGATTATCATCAACATCATCCAAGGCAATACCACCTGTACAAACTTGCGCCTTGTCAAAATCTCCGGTGCCTTTAACATCAAATTTCATCTCTTTACAAATAGCAATTAGTCTATCAAAACTCTTATTATCACATTTTTTTATTTTTAGATCAGCCCTGATATCTGCCAAACCAATTATTCCAAGCCAAAGCTTAGAGTTTATGAGTCCGTTTCCTATATCCTCCATTGTAATAAATGAAGGTATTTTCCTTCTCTCATTTAATATATTTTCTATATTTCCAAGATGTGAAAACATATCAAGCGAAACTTTAACACTTTCTTTTTTATCAAGAGCAATACTTACATACCTGCTTACTTGAAATGTAGGTATCCCCGATATACCTGTATCACTAAACTGCAATTCTCCAAAGTCACTTGCAAGTTCCTCATCCTTAACAGCTACCGATATTTTCCCCTTTGCCCTGACACCTGATGTCATTTTAAAGAAATTTTTATTATCTAAGCTGATACCGCAAAGTGCAGGTAAAACAGACTTATATTTTATATCAAGCTTTTTTAAAACAGGAAAAAAAGATCCGTCACTTCCAAGTTTGGGTGCTGCTTTTAAACCTGTAGCTATAATAATCTTGTCAAAATAAAGCTTTGATTTGCTTTTATTATTTGCGTTGCAGATACAAAGCGTAAATAAATCATCATTCTTATATATATCTGTTACATAGGTATTTAAAAGTATATTCACATCATATCTTTCAAGCTCCATTAAAAGTGCATTTCTGATAGAAGCCGCCTGCTCCGAGTTTGGATATGTATATCCGTCTCTTATATACTCTATTACCCCTATACTGTTAAAAAACTTTATAGTATCAAATTGGTTAAATCTTTCTATAAACTTTATTGCTCTTTCATTATAGTGATAATTTGAAGGCTCTAATTTTGTATTTGTAAAATTACATTTTCCGTTTCCGGTAGAAAGTATCTTCTTTAGAAGCTTGTCATTGTGCTCAATGACAGTAACTTCATCCTTTCCATTACACGCAAATAGAGCAGACATAATACCTGCTGCTCCACCGCCTACAATCCCAACTTTCATTTCAAAAGCCTGACTTTCTGTAAAATATTTACTAATTTTCTGCCCTTTGGCATCTGCAATATCTCATTCTTTGATATAGTTCTTGTACCGATCAAAAGTATTGCATAAACAGGTGCTCCAACCATAATAGGTATTAATGTAAGTATAACCCTGCTGCTGCTGAATCTTAGAATAAAAGTATATACTATATAAACAACTATTCCCATAAGACCTGCACAAATAAAAGGCATAAGATAAGTCTTTATAAGTTCCTGTTTATAGGATAGATTTCTTCTTATACTTCCGGCATTCAAAATACACATCGAAAGAGCAAATACCATATTTCCGAATACCAATCCGATTACATTTGATTTAAATGTAAATAATAATATATACAGTATAATAAAATGTATTATCAGTGATATAAAAGCATTTTTAACCGGCTTATTTATAAGGCTGGTTCCCTGAAGTACAGCATTTGTAACTGTAGAAACAGAGTACAATACAACAACTCCCGATCCGAGAATCATCAAGTATGCAGCCAACATGGCATCTTCCGCAGAATTAAAAAGTATTCCCATTACAGGCATTGAAATAACCGCAAGCCCTATTGCACATGGAAAACTTACAATAGTGGCAAATCTGATAACCATTGATATCTTTGAGTTTACATCACTTCTCTCACCTTTACTAAAACTTCTTGAAATAGTCGGTATAAGGGATGAAGACATAGCATTTGCTATAGCAACCGGAACATTTACAAGTACAAGATATCCACCTGTGTATATTCCGTAAAGTCTTGATGTCTCTTCTTCAAGTCCCAAAGCTTTCATACTCTGTCCGAACACCATTCCGTCAAGCACAGAGTTTATATTATAAATAGCTGTAGACGCTATTACAGGTATTACTGTAAGTATCAACACTCTTGTAATTGTAGAAAAGCTTTCTTTTCTTAGTGTTTTATCATTTAAGATATTCTTTCTTCTTACATTCGCAGTCACAAAAAAGAATGCAAGCATTACAAACAAGGCTATAACTGTACCTGCACCGGTACCTATTGTACCTCCGGCTGCACCGTAAGCCGCCTTTACATCCTCACCCTTTGCCTGTTTTAATGCCGCCTCACACAAATAATAAGCCGCACCCACTGATACAGCAGCATTTACTATCTGCTCAAAGATTTGAGAAAGAGCCGTAGGTACCATTGTAGAATGACCTTGGAAGTATCCTCGAAGCACTCCAAGATATGCCATAATCCATATGGTAGGTGCCAGGCTTTGCAGAGCATACTTTGCCAAAGGCATCTGATACAGATTGCTTGCAAAAAAGTTTGCTCCGAAAAAAACTATAACAAAACCAAGGCCTCCCACTATCGTTGCATATATAAGGGCTGCCCTGAGTATTTTATTTGCATTTTTGTATTCATTCTTTGCAATTCTTGAAGAAACCATCTTACTTACGGCAAGCGGCAATGAATATGAAGAAAGCAAAAGAATAATCGCATACAAATTATATGCGGTGGAATAATATCCCATACCCTTACTTCCTATTATTCTAAGAAGAGGTACTCTGTAGGCAAGTCCTATAAGTCTGACCAAAATTCCCGCAACCGCCAATATGGCTCCCTGCACCAAAAAATTATTAGATTCTTTCTTTGTTGTTTTTACCGGCATTATCTGCTAATCCCCTCAAGCTCTAAAATTTTTCTTTGTTTTTCTTCCATAACAATTCTTTCATCATCTTCCATATGGTCATATCCCATCAGATGAAGCATGGAATGTACCACCAAAAAAGCCAACTCTCTGGTTTTGCTGTGCCCATATTCCTTAGCCTGTTCCAGTATATGCTCTGTAGAAAGTATAATATCTCCAAGAAGCAATTCTCCGGTTTCCGGATTAAATGCATCTATATTTTCTTCAATATCATCAAAATTTCCGGGGGCGGAAAACTCATTAAAAGGAAATGAAAGCACATCTGTAGCCCTGTCAATGCCTCTGTACTCATTATTTATCCTTCTTATTTCCTCATCATCCACAATTGTCACCGAAACTTCCGCCTCATAAGGACAATCTTCAAAATCAAGTGATGCAACTACCATTTTATTGATTATTTCTTCATATGGTATTTCAAGATTCGTTTTAGACTCATAGCTTATTTCTATAGTCATACTCCCTCGCCGTTATAAAATCTGCCAAAAGGCTGTATTTATTTTCTAAATCTCTTTTTATCATCCTTTGATATATTTTTCTTTTCATATATATCATAGGCTTCCACAATTTTTTGAACCAAAGGATGTCGTACCACATCCTTATTGGTAAGCATACATATACCTATATCATCTATATTTTTTAAAATCTTAAGTGCACTGTCAAGACCCGAAGTCTGTCCCTGAGGAAGGTCCTTCTGACTTTGGTCTCCGGTCACTATCACCTTTGAACCGAAACCGATTCTTGTTAAAAACATCTTCATCTGTGCAGGTGTGGTGTTTTGCGCCTCATCAAGAATTATGAATGCATTATCAAGAGTTCTACCTCTCATATATGCAAGAGGAGCGACTTCAATCAATCCCTTTTCCTGATTATGCAGGAAACTGTCGGCACCCATTATCTGATACAACGCATCATATAGAGGTCTTAAATAAGGGTCTATTTTACTTTGCAAGTCTCCCGGCAAAAATCCCAGTTTTTCTCCGGCTTCTATTGCAGGCCTGGTAAGGATAATTCTGTTTATACTTCCTTCTTTAAAAGCCTGTATCGCCATTGCCATAGCAAGATAAGTTTTTCCCGTTCCTGCAGGGCCTACACCGAAAACTATCATCTTTTCTCTGATAAGATCTACATACTGTTTTTGCCCCAGAGTCTTCGGCTTTATAGGTTTGCCTAAGATAGTTCTTGCTATAACATCCTGATCGATTTCAAGAATCTTGTCATCTTCAAGTGTAAATGACAATGAAAGGGCATAATCTATATTTTGCTCTGTGATTTGATTCCCTCTTTTAGAAAGTTCTATAAGATTGTTGAAAACAGATTTCGCCTTATCTACATAAGGTTTCGGGCCTATTATTTTTATACTGCCGTCTCTGGCAATCATACTTACCTTCAGCGTTCTCTCTATTTTCTTCAAATATACATCAAACTCACCACAGACATTCCTTTCATGCTCCATAGGTATATCTATAATATTTTCAATTATACTCAAATTGTTCTCCTTAAAAGTTTTCTTTAAAAAGAAAACCCCGGTCAAATGACCGAGGTTGTGAAAACACGCAATTAATTAAACTTACGCTTTCTAGCTGCTTCAGACTTTTTCTTACGTCTTACGCTTGGCTTCTCGTAATGCTCTCTCTTACGAATTTCTTGTTGAATGCCTGCCTTAGCACAATTTCTTTTGAATCTTCTAAGTGCACTGTCAAGACTCTCGTTTTCTTTCACAATCACGTTTGACATCTAAGATCTAACCTCCCTCCGGTTGTGAAATTCAAAATCTATATCATTATACCATAAAGTACAGATTCGTCAATATGTATTTCAAATAAATTACACGATTATAAGCCATATATGATAAAGTCCCATTATACCACAAATAAAAATGTCCCACTTATGGTAGAATACTATTTTGTATATTCTAACACTAGGAGGGACTGACTTATCAGAAAGGTTATTTTATCAATGGATGAACAAAGAAAGTACGAGGTTATTAAGGGTCTGGTAGATCACCCCGATACAGCTAATAAGGATAGAGCTGCTCTTATCCTAGGATGCACCAAGAGGCATATAAACCGTATGATACAAGGCTATATTAAAGATGGTAAAGTATTCTTTATTCATGGTAACCGAGGTAAGAAGCCGGCTACCACCATCCACCCTGATATCAGAAGTCAGGTTCTTGATCTATACAGAACTAAATACTACGAGGCTAACTTTGAACACTATACAGAGCTTCTAAAAA